>JAABQN010000091.1 GCA_011391455.1 Nitrospiraceae bacterium | reverse complement strand
TCATTGCCGTGCAGCAGAATCAGCCGCGTCGACGCAATGTTGAGAGACAAGCGGAATAGGGTCACGATGAGGAGAATGGACGGGAACGCCGAGAATTCGATCGGACGCCGAACTTGCAACCCCACGAGTAAGATGATCACCGACAGCGTGATGTTGAAGGCCAGGAGGAGATCCAGGAAAAACCGGGGAAGCGGCAGGATCATCAGCATGATGACGCCCACCACGCCGAGCGATACCAGAATGTCCGGGTGCTTGATGAACGACGAGGGAGACAACGTATTGGTGTTGGACTCTGATGCCATACTTCCTTACCCCTTACCGGACCACCCGTTCAGACGTAAGTCCTCGCGCACGGAACACAAACGCAAGAATCTCCGCCACCGCACGGTAGAGATCGGCGGGAATCTGCTTGCCGACATCGACGAGTTTATAGAGGGTCCGAGCCACGAATTTGTTCTCGACGACGGCCACCCCGTGCTGCCTGGCCACCGCACGAATCCGTTCCGCGAGGTGACCGGCGCCCTTTGCGACAACGATGGGCGCAGACATACGCGCCTGGTCGTATTTGAGCGCGACGGCAAGGTGCGTCGGGTTCGTCACGACCACGTCTGCTTCAGGAACGGCCGCCATCATGCGTTTTCGCATCATGTCCCGCTGAACGCTTCGCACCCGGCTCTTGATCAACGGATCGCCTTCTGCGTCGCGAAACTCTTCTTTCACCTCTTGAACGGTCATCTTCAGGGAACGTTCCCACTCCCACCGTTGATAGAGAAAGTCCGCCCCCGCTACCACGGAGATAGCCCCCACGATTACGGCTGCAGTTTTCAACGTCAGCCATCCCATGACCGTCAGAAGCCCCCATACGTCGTAGTCCACCACCTCCGGAAGATGCGGAAGATCCTGCCAGAGCACCAAGGCGCCGATGCCACCGACGATCGCAATTTTGAGCAACGATTTGATGAGCTCCGCGACAGACCGGAAGCTCACGATGCGGCCGAACCCCTTGATCGGGTTCAACCGGCCGATGTCGAACGGAAGGGAGGATTTCCACAGCAACCCGGTCTGAGCGAGGGTGGACCCTGCGCCGACGAGCGCCAACCCGCCAAGAATCGGCATCAGGAGCAGAAAGCTCGTGAACCCTACCTCAATAACCAACGAATGAAGCTGCTCGACCGTCAAGCTGGCATGCACCATACGGTCGAAAGACCTTGTGAGACCCACACGGGTGATATCGGTCAGCTGATGTATCCCAGGACCGGCAAATAGAGCCATCAGCCCGATGCCGGCTAAAAGCACCGCCGCCGTAGTCACATCGCGGCTCACCGCAATATTGCCATCCTTCCGGGCATCAGCTTTTCGTTTCGCAGTCGCCGGTTCTGTCTTGTTGTCTTGGTTTTCAGCCATGTCCAAGCACCCTCAAAAGCCGTTCGATCGTGTCGTGTAATCCTATAAATTCCCGTTCAAGCAGCGAGACGGTGTAGGGCAACGCCAGCCCTAAGACCAGCAGTCCCCCGGCGATCGTCAGGGGAAAGCTCAAGACAAAGACATTGATCTGCACGACGGCTCGCCCCAACATGGCCAGCAAAAGATTGATGAGGATCAGGGTTACGAGTACCGGCGCCGCCAGCTGCAAGGCGACTAGAAACATATGCTGAGACAGCTGGAGCACTTCCTCACCGAGAGCGGGAACGAGCCTGGCGCCGAATGGCGGGATGGTGTCGTAACTCGACACGATGGCAGCCACGACAATCATGTGCGCATTCAACGAAAGGAAGACCAGCCAGCCGATGATTCGGAAATACTCGCTGATCAGCGACGACTGTTGGGAGGTCATGGGATCCAACAGCTGCGCCGCACCGAACCCGATCTGTATTCCAAGCATATCGCCGGCCACTTCGAGCGCGGCAAACAGCAATCGGACAGCCAGCCCGATCACCAGCCCGATGAGCAGCTCACTTGCAAGCCCGGCCGTCATTTCGATCGTGTCTTGCGACATCGGCGGAAGCCGGATGAGCGGCGTAAGGGCGATCCCCAGCATCACGACAAGCGCGACTTTGATTTGAGCCGGAACCGTCCGTCCACCTAACATCGGAAATGCCGCGACGATACCCCCGATGCGGGACACCAGAACCAGAAAGGACTGGAATTCCGGCAAAAGGAGATGAAGTGATGGCGCCGTCGTCATGGTTCTCCCGTGATCGAATACATCACTGTCAAGTCAGTGCGCATAGTTGGGGATGCTCAAAAATATCTGTGTCATAAACGATGTAAGCACGCCCAGCATCCAGGGCAGAAACACAAGAATCACGGCGAATACGCCCACCACTTTCGGCACGAACGTCAGCGTCATTTCGTTCAATTGCGTCATGGCCTGCACCACACTGACAGCAAGGCCTACGACTAAGGCAAGTCCCAGCATTGGCGCAGATATCAGCAGAGTGGTTTCGATGGCCTGACGGCCGATCTCCGTGACCATCTCAGGTGTCATCTCACTCGCTCCTTTCGGATCTCGCTCAGTAACGACTCAGGTGTTCAGGCTGAAGGCTGCGGGCACAGGCTGAAGTGTTCGGATCTCCAGCCTCTGACCTTCAGCCTGAACCCCTGAGCCCCTTCAGCCTTCAATCTCAGTCTGAACCCCTTCAGCCTATCTACCTGAGCAGTTATCTCGCTCATTGAAAACTTTTCACCAGCGATCCGACGACTAAGTTCCACCCATCGGCCAGCACAAAGAGAATGAGTTTGAATGGGAGGGAAATCATGGTTGGAGGCAACATCATCATGCCCATAGACATCAACACGCTGGCCACCACCATGTCGATGATCAGAAACGGAATATAGATGAGAAACCCGATCTGAAACGCGACTCGCAATTCGCTCAAGATATAGGCGGGAATCACCACATGGATGGGAACCTGATCGACCGTTTCTGGCTTAGGCCGCTTGCTCAGCTCAATAAAGAGTTCAAGATCCTTGTCGCGCACCTGTTTCAGCATAAATGTACGAATCGGCTGAATACCCTTGGTCCAGGCCTCTTCGTGAGAGATCTGTTCCGCAAGCAGAGGTTGAATGGCTTGGCTATAGACGGCCTCCCCTACCGGAGCCATCACAAAGACCGTAATGAACAAGGCCAGGCTGATGAGAACCTGATTGGGCGGCACCGACGGCGTCCCTAAGGCCTGGCGGAGAAATGAGAGGACGATCACGACCCTCGTGAAAGACGTGACCATGATGAAGAATGCCGGCGCCAGAGAGAGAACCGTCAAGAGCGCAAGAATTTGGAAAACGACGGCGGTCTGCTTGGGGCCCGTCTGGCCGAGGTCGATCGTGACAGAAGGATTGGCTCCGCCGATGGCATCCTGGGTCATTCCAAGAAACAGGCAGACCAGGGTAATCAGCAGGAAACATACGCGTGAACCTTGTGGCCAACGCGCGAAAGACGTCGGTATTGGACCTATACGGGCGTTAGCCGACATGGCCACCTCCGGTCTCTGCCTTCCCGTCGCGCGCTGGAGCCTGGGGATCATTGTGAGATGACGGTCTGCCTGACGTGACCGATTGGCCGGATGTTGCCGCGGACAGAAACTGTTGGACTCGTTCCCGATCCGTGATGTGCCCGAGCGGCACCAGATCCGTCTGGGTCATGCCGACAATGACAAACTCCCCTGCGACCGATACCAGAGAAATGGACTTGCGTGGACCGATGTAGCCGCTGCCGAGCACTTGAACAATCTGCGAAGACACAGGCGCGCAGAACCGCGTGCCGGAAAATCGACGAACCAAGACGAGAAGCCCGCCTATGAGCGCAAGCACGAGGGCCAGAGCTGATGCCATTCGTATGATACTGTCCCAAAAGTCGATCATCTTCCTCCGGTCTTGTTTATTTTGTTTGTTTGGTTTGTCTCGTTTGTTTGGTCAGAGCAAATAAACAAAACGAACCAAATGAACCAAACAAACCCTTATGCCAGTTGCTGCACGCGTTCGGCCGCGCTGATCACATCGGTGAGGCGGATGCCGAACTTATCATTCACCACGACCACTTCGCCCCGCGCCACCAGCTTGTTGTTGACCAACACTTCCATCGGTTCTCCCGCAAGCTTTTCGAGTTCGATCACCGAACCTTGCCCGAGCTGCAATAAGTCGCGAATCACCATTTTGGTGGACCCGACCTGCACGGTCACCTGCATCGGAATGTCGAGGATAAAGTCTATGTTCTTGGGCGCCGAGGCCGCTCCTCCGCCGTCAAGCGATGGAAACGACGCAGGAGTCGGTGGAGGAGCGGGAGCGGAGGTGGGAGCATTCACTCCGGAATTCGCTACTTCGTTGTCAGCCATAGACAGTTCTCCTCAGACATGTACGTCGCTTACGCGACGACCTTTTCAATGCGACAGGCTTGGTTTCCCTTCGAAACACCAGGGCTTCCTTGAAATTTCAAGTAGCCTTCAACAAAACAATCCAGCGGATCGCCGGGCCGTTGGTCTAACAGGATGAGATCCCCCGGAGCGAAATCCAACACGTCCCGTACCTTGACTGTGGCGGTTCCAAGCCGAACCGTTACGCCAAGCTGACATTCGTGTAGCTTTTCTTGAAATCTGGTTACCCAGCTTCCATCCTGCTCGACTTGATCCGAGACGATGCCTGAGTAGAGTTTCTCTTTAATGGGCTCGAGCATCGAATAGGGATAGACAAGAAAGAAGTCGCTGGTGGTCTCTCCAAATTGAACTTGAAGGGTGGTCACAAAGACGATCTCCGATGCGGTGACCACCATCGCAAACTGAGGATTCATTTCTGAACGGACCAGCGCCGTTTTGACAGCGATCACAGCGCGCCAAGCTTTTTCCAGATCCTCAAACGCCGACTGCACAAGCTTCTTGATGATCCGCAACTGAATCGGTGTGAAATCTCGGCCTTCAGGCTTGACATGCGTTTGGCCCTTGCCCCCGTAGAAATAGTCCACCACGAGGTAGACTAAGAACGCATTCATAACAAACAGACCGCTCCCCCGCAGCGGATCCATGCGAAACACGCTCAGAGAGGATGGAATCGGAACGGTCTTCATGAACGCGCCGAACTTCATGATTTGCGTCCCGATAATATTGAACTCCACCTTCGTATTCAGCAGAGCGCTCCATGAGAGGGACTGGTGTCTGGTAAACCGGTCGGTAATCAGTTCGAGCGTCGGCATACGCCCGCGAACGATGCGTTCCTGATTGAAGAGGTCATACTGCTTGACCCCGCCGACCGGCTGCCCCTCTTCCTCCGCCTGGGTCTCAACTTCGCCGGAGACGACCCCTTTTAAGAGCGCGTCGATTTCGTCTTGTGAGAGTATTTTCTCCATAGTGACGAGATGGTCCCGGCTATTGCACGACGAAGTCCGTGAAGTAAGCGGCCCGCACACCAGGTTTGGGAAGTAGGCTATTGACCCGTTGCGTAATCTCATCGCGCAACTGGAATTTGCCCTGAGGAGTGCGGATCGACGCCGCATCCTTGCTTGTCAGCAGGACAAGGATTGTGTCGCGTAGTTGCGGGACACGACTGGCCAGTTCGGCCGAGGCGTCCTGACTCTCGAGTTCCAACTTCACCGTCAGTTTCAGATAGCGCACCTCCGGCGTATCCGCTAAATTCACGATGAACGGGTCGACGTCGTAGATCGCGCCTGGCGCATTGACTTTGGGGCCCTCATGTTTCGCCTCCGTCTCTCCATGCCCTGCCGCCTTCGCGGTCGTCGCCTCGGCTTTTTGATCGTCCCCCCCATGCCCTCCGGCCATAAACTTAAAGAGCGCAAATGCCCCTCCAAGTCCCAGCACGAGGGTTCCTGCGACAATGATGATGACCATTTTCATGGGAATCCCCGCCGCAGCCGGCGCTGGCGCCGGCGTCTCCTCCGGTGGCTTGGTTTCTTTCTCTGCCATATGTGCCTCCTCCAACAATCGAACCCTATCGACGAACGTGAAGTTTGCAATGGCTATGCCATCGGCAAAAAGGTCCACGCGAAGGACGCATCAGCCGAAACAGAGCGATTGGCGTATGAATGTGATGGACTGGACCGTAAAAATGATCTCAGCACTGCCAGAGGCTTGACGATGTCAAAATAATGACGCCTGCAATCGAATAGACGGGTGGGGTGAGAGAAGAAAACATCGGCGATCGGAGGGCTGTGAGACAGGCTGAGGTCGAGGTCAAGGTTGAGTAAAGATCTGACTATCTTTATCTCAACCTTAGCCTCAACCTAAACCTTCCGTAACGCTAACGGATTTTTCAGCATCCTGCTAACGCTTGAGATTGACCAATTCCTGCAACATCTCATCGCTCGTCGAAATGGCCCTGGAATTCGCTTGAAATGCGCGTTGAGTGATGATCATATCGACGAATTCCTTACCGAGATCGACATTGGACTGCTCGATGGTTTGGGAAATGAGCCGCCCTAATCCATTGTTCGTCGGAGTCCCAGCCAGTGGCGCGCCGGAGTCAATCGTTTCGGCGAATCCATTCTCGCCGGAACGTGTGAGTCCATTCGGATTCGTGAATCGGCTGAGCACGACTTGGGCAAGGGTTCTGGTTTGACCATTGCTAAACTGCGCTGCCACTCGCCCTTCCGAATCGATCGACAAACTCTGAAAGGATCCGGAGGTAAAACCATCTTGAGACTGATTCGTCAAATTCGACGCAGATCCAAACTGCGTGATGGCTGAGAAATTCATGGCCACCGCCAGCGGCGTGGCCGCCCCGCCGGTGATAGGCAATGAGAATGTTTGGGCGCCACCACCTGTCAGCACGCCGCTGGAATTGAATACCAGATTGGTTTGCGCCGTCGTGGCGCCGCCATCGATTTGAGAATGGAGGTTCCAGGTGTTTGCCGCTGCATCTTTCACATAATACATCCGAAGCTGGTGCTGCGCTCCGAGTGAGTCATAGACGGTAATCCCGTTTGAGAAGTTGTACGTCGTGGCATCGGTCACGTTGAATGCGGTCGCTGGAACGGTGGAGGCTGCATTGAGATTGGCCTCAACGTTCGCGGTGCTGGTCGCCTGTGGAGCGACCGTAGCAGTAGACAAGGTAATATTTCCGACTGTCCCCAAGATGATCCCGGTCGTTGATGCTTGATAGCCCTGCAAGAATCGACCGCTTGGATCCACGATCTCTCCAAGGTTGTTCACTTGAAATTGTCCGGCACGAGAATAGGAGACCGTCCCCGCAGTATCGCGCAACCCGAAAAACCCATTCCCGTCGATCGCTAAGTCCAGGGTGTTCCCCGTATTCGAGAGGGAGCCCTGTGTAAAGCTCGTCTGCACGTCGTTCAAAAACACCCCCAATCCAACCTGGCCAGTAGCCGACCCACCGCCAAGCGAAGCCGAGACCAGATCGGCAAATGACGCGCTGCTCGACTTGAACCCCACTGTCCCGACGTTCGCAATATTGTTCCCGATCACGGACATGGCGTTTCCATATGTATTGAGTCCGCTGACAGCCGAAAAGAGTGAAGTCAAAATTCCCATGATCCGTCTCCTTTATTTATTGTAATGTTCTAACAACCGACTCGATTATAAGTTCGTCCAGCATGGCCCCTGCAATTCTCTCTACCTCTCTTAGGGGGAGGGCCGAGGCTGCCCTTTACTGCGCGCGACTTTCTCACCCGCCCAACCCCGAGCGCGCCGAGACGCGCTCTTGCCCAGGCGAGCACATTCTCCAATCAATACAATAACCCTTCCAAGCTCGCTTACTTCCCTCTCTTGGAAGGACACCCATGTTGGTCTACGTGCGGCCGTCGAACGAGGCCCTTCTGAGGGCGCGCGTTCCGGGAGCACAGGACCAACGTGGGTGTCCTTCCATCCCTTCATCGTGCGCG
>JAABQN010000090.1 GCA_011391455.1 Nitrospiraceae bacterium | reverse complement strand
CAGGGAAGGTCTAACAGGCTGCGGAAAAACTATTGTGGCACGGTGGAATTCAATAGCCTGTAGATTTAGCACAACGAAAGAGCCGTGATCAGGATGCTCAAAAAGTCCGTTCGGCAAGGCCGCAGCGAGCGAGGAGGCGAGGCGTACGCTTCGGTACGTTGAGCCTCTGAGCGATGCGAGAACGCCGCTGACGGGCTTCTTCAGCATCCTGCTAAAAAAATCGCTTGCGTTGAGTCGCGGAGGGAATATGTTCTTCCGCCCGATACTTGGCCACTGTCCGTCGCGCGATCACAACCTGCTGTGTAAGCAGGCGCGCTGCGATCTCTTCATCTTTGAGGGGGTGGCGGGCATCTTCCTCCGCCACCATCTTCCGAATCATCTCCCTCACCGTCACGGACGACATCATGTCGGAAGGCTGATCCGCTCGCTGCAGTCCGGCGTTAAAGAAAAACTTTAGATCCAACAACCCTTGCGGGCAATACATGTACTTGTTGGCTGTCACACGACTGATTGTCGACTCGTGCATCCCGATATCTTCAGCCACCTGTTTGAGCACCAATGGCTTCAGATGCTCCACACCCTTCTCAAAGAACTGCTCCTGAAACTTCACGATACTCGACACCACTTTTACAATCGTCTTATTCCGTTGCTCGATACTGCGAATGACCCATTGCGCAGCCCGAAGCTTTTCATCCAAATAGGCCTTTGTCTCCTCCGACCCGTTCTCGCCTGCCCCCATCATCTGCTTATAGTAGGGACTGATCCGCATACGGGGCAGCCCGTCGTCGTTCAGCAATACTACCCATTCACCTTCATTCTTCGCGACAAACACGTCAGGGACAATTACATAGTTCTGGGTATTCGTAAACGGCCGCCCCGGCTTCGGCTCAAGCACTTCGATGACCTTGGTCGCCTGAAAAACCTTTTCTACTGTGACATCGAGGGCTTTTGCAATTCTCGCATACTGTTTCTTCTCCAAGTCTTTGAGGTGGTGCTGAACAATGGCTTCAACAATCGACCCCTTCAAGGCACCGGGTCTGGCCCCTAATGACCCCATCGGACTCTTCCCCAAATGCCCGATCTGTAAGAGTAAGCATTCCGCCAGATCGCGCGCCGCCACTCCAGTCGGATCAAAGCTCTGAACATCCTTCAGAACTGACTCTCCTTCAACCTCGGTGAAGTCAGTTCCGCTGACCATTTCTGCGAGAGACATGCGCAGATACCCGTCATCGTCCAGGTTTCCGATGATCAACCGCCCAATCCCCTTTTCACGATCGGACAAACCGGAAAACGATAGTTGCCAGAGAAGGTGGTCTTCCAAGGAGGTCGCCTTTGCCATGGTTTGTTCATAGGAGGGAAATTCATCTTGAGAGGACGACTGAGACTCGGACCCACCAATCCGACGATCGCTTCCAAAGTACTCTTCCCAACCAGCCGCTGAGACCTCATCCGGCGTATCCCGCTCTTCGGGAGTCGACTCCTCCGCATTCGACGGCTCACTATCCGCTGAGGCCGCCGCATCTTCCGCCTTCTCCTCTGCACTTGTGGCTTCGCTGTCCTCCGCTTCAGCGGGGAGATCCTCCAAAAGCGGGTTTTCCATCAAATGTTGCGTGAGGCTCTGCTGGAGCTCAAGTCGCGATAATTGCAGCAGCTTAATTGCCTGCTGCAATTGGGGAGTCATGATCAGCTTTTGACTCAGTCGAAGGTCGAGCCTGAGCTTCATACGCGAAGATCCTTACGCATCATAGTTTGAACCGCTCCCCCAGATAGACCGCTCGGGCCGTCTCGCTCTTGACGATGGACTCGGGCGACCCGGCCTCCAGAATCAACCCTTCGTTGATGATGTAGGCCCGATCTGTGATGGACAGCGTCTCCTGAACATTGTGATCGGTGATCAGAATGCCGATTCCCTTTTCTTTCAATCGGGTAATAATTTGTTGGATGTCAGCGACGGCAATCGGGTCGATCCCTGCAAAGGGTTCATCCAGCAACATGAATGACGGGCTCGTCGCGAGCGCCCTCGTAATTTCCAACCGTCGGCGTTCCCCACCAGACAACGCATAGGCCATGCTCGCTCGAATATGGCTCAAGTCCAGTTCCTTAAGAAGAGCATCGACCCGGTCGCGACGTTCTGACCGAGAGTAGTCCAGCATCTCAAGAATTGCCAGAATATTGTCTTCAACCGACAAGCGTCGAAACACAGACGATTCTTGCGGCAGATACCCGATTCCTTTCCGCGCCCGTCTGTACATCGGGAGATCCGTGATCACCTCTTCACCGAGCGAGATCGCCCCTTCATCAGGCTGGCACAGACCAACGATCATGTCGAAGATGGTGGTCTTGCCTGCCCCATTGGGTCCCAGCACACCTACGACTTCTCCGGCGCGGACTTCGATCGAGACGCCTTTCACGACTTTGCGCGCGCGAAAACTTTTCACCAATCCCGTCGCGCATAAACCGGCCCCTTCTGTCCTGTTCACTTCAGTACCGGCCGACAGCGCATTCCCTTGAACCGGTAGGGTCACTTGATCCCCCCCCCATCCGGCTCAATCCGCACATGCGAGCCTCCCTCCACCACACTCCGATCCTCTGCTAAAAACATCGTGATTTGCTTGCCGCTGACCCTTGTTCCCTTATCCCAGGCCACCGGATCGCCCGTCAGAACGATCTTATCTCCATCATGGTAGTAAATAGCCTTTTCACAGGTCGCATTCCCCGAATCCTTTTCAATTTTCACTCGTCCGGTCGCTTCAATCCTGTTGACTGAACGATTGGACACAGCCGGCACGGCATCGGGCCCTTTCGAAGGTACGGTACCCTTGACGGCCTCAGGCCCTTTCGGGTTATCAGTCGCGGGTGAGTCTTGCACGCGAAACATCACCACCATGCGATCGGAATAGACAACCAACGACCCACGAGTCAGCACAACCGCTCCCTCAAATATCGCTTGGCTATCCTGATTTTTTACGGTCATCCGTTTGGCTGTAATAGTCGTGCTCACCGCTCGATCAACACCACCCTTGGGAAGGGCGGCGTCGGCCGATTCGCTCAATGAAGCTATCCCAAACGGGAATAAATTAAGAAGCAGGAACCAAATCCACATGTACATCCTCAAGCACTTCAAATTCCTCTCGGTCCAAGTGTCCCAGTAACCCACGCCCCGTCACCTCTAACCCATGCCCGACGATACGAACAGGATCCTCTGTGCGAATTTCTCTTGTCTGGTCAGTCCAAGCCAGATGGTTGGTATAGATCACGTACCCGCTCTCGGTGTGAATCACGAGCGGCTCCAATCGGTTTGCGAGCACAAAGTTCTTCGTCTCCGTATCCAACGTCCCTTCATCTCCGGTTAACGTCAAATCTTTTCCCTTCTGGCCAAACAGTGTGATCGCGACGACTTGGAGCATCGCCCGCTTGTCTCGCTCAAAGAGTCTCGCCTCTTGCGCCTGTACTTGCCATTGAACCGTATCGCCCTTGGTTTGGGTGAATGTAAACTGGGAGATCGTGGCATCAGCTGCATCCATGGAGCCTGGCGCCGCCGCCGTCGGGGTAGGAACCATAGTCGAATTGGTCACGAGCAAATAGGCAAGGAAACAGGCCAACACCGCACTGAGCGCTAACAAACCTCTCCGTACCCAGTGTTGCCACACGTTGTCCCTGCTTCCTTTTTAGTTGCCTGAAGAAGACTGGCACGATAGTAGCATGGGCTCAATATCAAGTAAACTTTTGCCTTCACCACGGCATGGTCTACTCGACAGAGATGAGGTGAGGGAATCGTCGGAATAATAATGCGGCGCCGCGGCGCCGACTAAATCTCGCAGACAGGAGATCTAGCCGGCGGCGGGAGTAGAGGTAGCAGGTACTTGTTTCTTCGCCGATGCAGCATCCGGCCTGGTAACGAGTTCAATCGCGACAAGCTTCGCGGCATCGCCGATCCGCCGCCTCGTCTTCACCATTCTGGTATAGCCGCCTGGGCGGTCTTTAAATCGAACTGCAACGTCGCTGAATAATTTCGAGACGACATCTTTGCTGCGGATAAATGCAAGGGCTTGCCGCCGAGCCGGCAATGTTCCCTCCTTGCCGAGCGTAATCATCCGATCCGTAAATCCTCGAATTTCCTTCGCCTTGGCTTCCGTCGTCTCGATCCGCTCATGTTCGAGCAGCGACGTCACAAGACTTCGGAACAGAGCCCACCGATGTTTCGTCTTTCGTCCAAGCTGTCTGCCATTTTTTCTATGACGCACTGGTTCCCTCTTGTTTCGTTACTCGCTCTTCGGGCTACCGCTATTCTGTTGCACCGTATCCAGCTTCACACCGAGCCCCAGCCCCATTTCCGTCAAGATCTCTTTAATTTCGTTGAGCGATTTCTTGCCGAAATTCTTTGTCCGCAGCATCTCCCCTTCGGTCTTCTGGACCAAGTCGGCAATGGTCTTGATGTTCGCATTCTTCAAACAGTTTGCGGCGCGAACCGACAGTTCCAGCTCGTTGACGCTACGGAACAGATGCTTATTCACCTCACGTTGCGCCTCATCGCTCCCAAGATCAGCGCGCCCTTCGAGTCGCTCATCGGGATTGATAAAGATATCGATGTGGTCGCGCAGAATGCCGGCCGCCGTGGACAAGGCATCACGAGGCGAGATGGTCCCATCCGTCAAGATTTCCAAGGTCAATTTATCGTAATCGGTCATGCGACCGACACGGGCATTCTCCACATGAAAGTTCACTCGTTTGATGGGCGAAAATACCGAATCGATCGCGATCACACCGATCGGCAGCCCCTCTTCCTTATTTCGCTCGGCAGGCACGTAGCCTCGCCCGTGATTCACCGTCATTTCCATATCGAACGAGGCATCCTTGTCCAACGTCGCAATATGCAGATTCGGAGTCAAAATGGTCACATCCCCATCATGAATAATGTCAGACCCCTTTGCTTCACCCGGTCCCTTCTTCTTAAGACGTAGCGTCTTCGGCTTATCGGTATGTACCGCAAGCCGCAGTCCTTTGACATTCAAAATGATGGAGGTCACATCCTCCGTGATGCCGGGAATCGTGGAGAACTCGTGCAGGACTCCTTCGATCTTCACGGTGGTCACTGCCGCACCCGTCAGCGACGACAACAGTACGCGCCGTAACGCGTTGCCGACCGTGGTCCCAAATCCACGTTCATAGGCCTCTGTGGTAAATCTGCCGTGGGTTTGGGAATTCGTATCGTTGTCGACTTCCACCCGCAGCGGGATCTGAAAGTCTTTCATTGCTTTAATCATGACTCCCCCTTGATCTCATCGAGTAGCCAGCCACTGAACGGCATCTGTTCGCCACAGAGACCGACTTCCTTGCCAATTCCGTATCTACCTCGAATACAACTCCACCACCATCTGCTCATTGACCGGCAGCACAATCTGGTCTTTTGACGGCAGCGTTCGTACCACGCCCTTAAACGCCGTCTTGTCCAACTCCAACCACTCCGGAATGCCTCGTCCATCAACAGATTCTAAGGCGGCTTGGATCGAGATCAATGTGCGGCTTCGCTCCCGGACGCTGATGATATCGCCCGCCTTGACCTGCGCGCCAGGCACATTGATTTTCCGACCATTCATGGTCAGGTGCCCGTGGCTGACCAGCTGCCTGGCTTCTTTTCGAGAAGCGCCAAACCCCAATCGATAGGCCACGTTATCCAGCCGGCATTCCAGCAACCGCAGCAACGCCTCACCGGTAATACCAGACTGCCGTTCCGCACGCTCAAACACACCCCGGAACTGGCATTCCATTAAACCGTAAATTCTGCGCAGCTTTTGCTTTTCTCTGAGCTGCGTGCTGTACTCTGAATTCCTTGGACGCTTTTGCCCATGCTGTCCAGGAGGATAGCTCCGCCGCTCGATAGCGCACTTCTCTGTCATACAGCGCAAGCCTTTCAGGAACAACTTCTCACCCTCTCGCCGACACAACCGACAGACGGGACCGCGATACTTTGCCACTGCTCTACCTCCGGTTACCGGACATCACCACGTAGGTGCGCCCAACAATTCTCGTATATCCGACTCCCTCGACATGCGCCGCTACACGCGACGCCGCTTAGGTGGACGGCATCCATTGTGCGGAATCGGGGTCACATCACGAATCATATGGATCCGCAATCCAGCGGCCTGAAGAGATCGGATCGCCGATTCACGACCGGATCCAGGCCCATTCACATAGACGTCCACTTGGCGCATTCCGCTCTCCATCGCCTTGCGCGCAGCAGCCTCGCCTGCCCGCTGAGCCGCAAAGGGCGTGCTCTTGCGAGACCCCTTAAAGCCTTGGTTCCCTGAGCTCGCCCACACGATCGTATTGCCGCTCAAGTCGGTGATGGTGACGATCGTGTTATTGAAGGAAGCCTGGACATGGGCCACCCCGCTCTGCACGATCCGGCGCTCTTTCTTCTTCCCTTTTTTGATGCTCATACAGACTCCCTACTCAAGTAACGGTCACGCACTACGCCTTACGCGCAGGCGGTTTCGGTTTGCTTCCCACACCGGAGCGACGGCCTTTTCTCGTCCGCGCATTCGTTTTGGTCCGCTGGCCGCGGACCGGCAACCCTTTCCGATGGCGCAGCCCACGGTATGTACCGCTATCGATCAATCGCTTGATGTTCATCGAGGAGGTCTTTCTCAGATCGCCTTCGACCTGGAAGCCTTCCTGAATAATTTCACGAATCTTGACGATATGTTCTTCGCTCAAGTCCTTCACGCGAATCGCTCCGTCGATCCCGGCTTTGCTCAGAATAGAGAGCGCGGATGCCCGACCGATCCCATAGACATAGGTCAAGCCGATGTCCGCCCGCTTCTCTCTCGGTAAATCCACTCCAGAAATACGAGCCATAGTTCCTCCCCTTACTTCACTTCACCCTTCAGTCTGAGGGTGACCTCGTCAGACTCTCATGCGCGCGTCCAACGAGGGCCTTCTGAGGCCGCGCGTTGCGCGAGCAGGAGTCTGATGAGGTCATCCTCAGACTCCCCTACCCTTGGCGCTGTTTATGGCGCGGATTCTCGCAGAGAATCCGGACCACGCCCTTGCGCCGAACCACTTTACACTTGGCACAGATTGGCTTCACGGACGATCTGACTTTCATGTCTATTTTTCACTCCTACTTAAACCGATAGGTAATCCGCCCACGTGTCAGATCGTACGGCGACAGTTCCACGGTCACCTTATCGCCGGGAAGAATACGGATAAAGTGCATCCGCATCTTTCCGGAAATGTGTGCAAGAATCTTATGGCCATTGTCCAGCGATACCCGAAACATCGCGTTCGGTAACGTCTCGTTCACTGTGCCTTGAATTTCGATGATATCTTCTTTCGGCACTCTATCCCTTCTCTCCAAACCACATGCCCGCGTCTTCAGTTTCTCAGAACCGGCTCAGAATCCGTGGCGGCCCACTCGGCTCAATCACAATCGTATGCTCAAAGTGCGCGGAGAGACTCCCGTCTACCGTTACCGCCGTCCATCGATCCTCAAGAACCTTGACTGCAGCGCCACCCATGTTGACCATCGGTTCGATCGCGAGAACCATTCCAGCCTGCAACCGTGGTCCCTGCCCGGGCTTCCCATAATTCGGCACCTGCGGCTCTTCATGCAACTGCCGGCCAATCCCATGGCCAACGAACTCTGTCACAACCGAATAGCCGGCAGCCTCAACATGCTGTTGAACCGCATGTGAAATGTCCGAGAGCCGATGCCCCACCACCGCTTGTTTGATTCCGAGGTACATCGCCTCTTCAGTTACTTGAACCAAGCGGGCATTCCGTTCGGTCGTCTGCCCCACCGAAACCGTAATCGCTGAATCTCCGTAAAACCCGCCGACAATGGCCCCTAGGTCGAGCCCTATGATATCCCCC
>JAABQN010000089.1 GCA_011391455.1 Nitrospiraceae bacterium | reverse complement strand
TCAATGCCGATCAAGAGATGGTCGGTCGAGTGTTTGATCTCTATTCGCGATTTGCATCCATGTCGGGGAAAGATGTTCTGGAAATTGGTCCTGGGCACACCCTTGAGGTGCTTGAGAGGGCCAAGGCAGCAGGTGCAAAGAGTTGCACGGCGATCGATGTAGTCGATTACTTATCCCCTGATCAGGCGAGGGAGAAGCAGATCGCTTATGTGGTCTACGATGGCAGGGCAATGCCGTTGTCGGCAGAATCTATCGATCTGATTTGTTCATACACGGCGCTCGAACATGTTCGCTATCCATTCATGACCGTCCAGGAATGTTTCAGAATTCTACGGCCTGGAGGGAGGCTCGTCTCCGTCATAGACCTCGGTGACCATTCGTTTTACGGACAAAATAAATCCTATCCCGATAGAGTATTCCATTGCCTGCGGTATCCAGAATGGCTGTGGAATTTGATGAGGTGGAACCGGAGTTCCTATGTCAATCGACTTAGACAGTCAGACTGGATAGGGCTGTTTGCTGAGACAGGGTTTGTGATGCGTGCGCACGAAGCAACGGTGAGCGACCACACGGTCCGTCTCCTCCCGCAACTCGGCTACTTGCACAAGTATCAGTATGACGACGCCGTGACCTCTGTGCTGACGGTCTTCATGGAGAAGCCCGCCTTGAGTGGTGTCCCAACGGAAGCTATGTCGTAATGGCCCCTTCTGAGGCAGACGAGACATGTCGCGCGTATTTGCCCATGACACCGGAGGTATAGCGAGGCAACGGCTGTTTGACCTTCTTAAGCCTGGCTTTGATCTCTTTCTGCGAGAGTTCTAAGGTCAGCGTCCGTTTGGCGATATCGAAGACAATGATGTCACCGTTTTTGACGGCGCCGATCGGACCTCCCTTGATCGCTTCCGGTGCGACATGGCCTGCCATCAACCCATGGGTGGCGCCGGAGAAGCGGCCGTCGGTAAGCAGTGCGACGGAATCGCCCAAACCTGCGCCGACGATAGCCGCGGTCACGCCAAGCATTTCTCTCATGCCTGGTCCGCCGGACGGGCCTTCATACCGAATTACCACAACATCGCCCGCTTTGATTTGGCGGGATTGCACGGCGACAAAGGCATCCTCTTCCCGGTCATACACTTTAGCAGGACCACGGAAGGTCATGATCGAGTGTCCTGCCACCTTCACGACGCAGCCTTCAGGAGCTAGATTCCCCCGTAGAATCACGAGCCCGCCGGTCTGCTTGATTGGATTGGATAGTGGCCGGAGGACTTGCTGACCGGATGTTTCCTTGGCCTCCTTGGCCTCCTCTCCAATCGTGCGACCGGTCACGGTTGGCTGGCGCTCGTGCAATATGCCTGCATCGAGCAACCGTTTGGCGACCAACGTGGTTCCTCCAGCCGCATAGAGGTCCGAAGCGGTAAATCGTCCACCTGGTTTCAGATCGGCAAGCAACGGCACCTTCCGATTGATCTTGTCGAAGTCGTCGATGTCCAATTTGATATTAGCTTCGCGCGCGATCGCAAGGAGATGCAGAACCGCATTCGTCGAGCCTCCGGTCGTCGCGACCGCGGCAATGGCATTTTCCAACGATTTTCGCGTGATGATCTGGCGGGGCCGGATGTCTCGCTTCAGCAGATCCATGACCATCTTTCCGCACTCGAAGGCCACATCGTCTTTCTTCTGATCCATGGCCGGCACCCCGTTACGACCCATCGGCGAGATGCCGAGGAATTCGAACGCGATCGCCATGGTGTTGGCCGTGAACTGACCGCCACAGGCGCCGGGGCCCGGGCAGGCATGGTCTTCGAGATCCTTGAGCTCGGCGCTGCTCATCGTGCCAGCCGCATGTTTCCCGACCGCTTCGAACACGTCTTGAATGGTCACGTCATGGCCTTGGAATTGGCCCGGCATGATCGAGCCGCCGTAGAGCATGACCGACGGCAGGTTCAGGCGAGCGAGGGCCATCACGGTACCGGGAATGGTTTTGTCACAGCCTGACAATGCGACCACTCCGTCGAACAGGTGTCCACGGGCCACGAGTTCGATTGAGTCGGCAATCACTTCTCGACTGATCAACGAAGCCTTCATCCCTTCGGTCCCCATCGAAATACCATCCGACACGGCGATGGTGTTGTACTCGATGGGAGTGCCGCCTGCGGCTCGGATGCCGGCCTTCACCCGTTCCGACAATCGGCGCAGGTGGAAGTTGCAGGGCATGACTTCGATCCAGGTGTTGGCGACACCGATGATCGGACGAGACAGGTCTTCGTCGGTGAATCCAACGGCTTTCAACATCGCACGGGCCGGAGCCCGATCGGGACCGGCCAACAGGTTGCGGCTTAAGAGTTTTAACTCCTTCGGCATGACATCCCCTTACTGAATCACACGACTGTACGATTATGCTTGTTGGAGGGGTAGTCCCTTCAACATACCGCCCTTATGAGGACTGTCTTTCATCGGGCCGCTCGTACCGCCATGAGGGTTGCCGTAACCCTTGCCGGCATCCTTGTGCTGCTGCATCACTTTCTCATGCTCGGTCTTTTCCTTGGTACGCTGTTCCGGAGTCAACAGGGCGTACACATCCCGGCGAGCCTTGATAGAGACCATGCGTAATGCGACTTGCAGATCTGCGCTCTGTTTCAACTTGGCTTCGATCGCTCCCAGGTCGGACTTCTCTTCTTCGGTCAAGGATTTCAACTCGCGTTCTGCTACCTGGATGTCGGCTTCGCTCTTGATACGGGTCTTGTCCAGGGTGAGCTGCATATCCTTGAGTTTCGTCACTTGCTCTGCGGTGAGCCCAAGGTCTTTTTCGTGCTTGAGCAGATGCCGAATCAGCTGGCCGGTGCTGTTGTGCATCATGCTCTTGCCATGTCCACCCATCGAACTATGTCCGCCGCCTCCGTGCCCTTCCTTGCCGTAGCCTGGCTCATTGGCCCAGATAGATGACACCCCAACGGACAACGCAAATACCGATGCAACGGCCAGCGTCACGATTGTTGGTTTTCCCTGCTTCATGCCTGCCTCCTTAGGTTGGACCGAATGAAGATGTCTGATTCCACGATGACGTAGATCTCTAGTAGCCCCTGCCAGTCCTTGAGCCCATACAACAAGAATCGCACTGCAGTGAAGTCTACAATAGTCCCTCACATAGGTCATAGCCTTCTCCGGCAGAACATTCACCCGGGAGTTGCCAGAGGCTATAAGAGCTATGTTTAGGTAGATTGCCAGATCAATCGACACAACGCAAGCCAACCGGGCAACTCTGTGCGTCGGAGGTTTCTTCGAGGGCAGCATGCCGTGCTCATGAGTTGAGAGGCAGGCGCCCGTCGATTATTGGCTCAACGTTGATATGTGTCTTCCGGGATGCCCCGGTTCCAGCACAGGAATATATCGTTCTTGATGATCCAGGCTGGCAGGGGAGGGGGCTTACCAGAAAGCTGCTATGCAAGACGTCATCCTCCCAGTACTTGTTTGGCCACAAGCCGCCGTGGATGGTGAACCGTGTGAATCTTGACGTCAACGGTCGGCGCATAGACGTGTTGGCCTGGTACCCCCTCGATCTGGCCTGGGGATGTCTGTGCTGCGCGAAGGTGTCGTGAGATGCAATGGTGAACTCGGAAGCGCCGGAATTGCTAAGGCAACGATGGAACTTCAAAGATGTACACGCTGTTTTTCGAGAACAGAGTCGTCATGGTCCGTGGTAGTTGTTTGAGGTGTTGGTCGTAAAGCGAGGCATTCGGTCCGCTGAATGCAAGGACCTGATACTTGTCATGCAGACGTTTAAACTCTCTGGTGTTGAGTATCACATGAGTAAAGCCTTCACGGCGGATTCTGTCACGAAGCTCTTCAGGCGAAGCCGATTCTCGTATCCATTGAGTAAGGGGGTGTTCATGAAATGGGAAGGGGGCAAGGGATGTCCGATCAAAATGGAAGGGCCGGGACTCACCAATGAAAAGAAGTTTGGCGTCAGGTGGAAGATGTTCTTTCGCAAACGTGGCAGCCTCGTAATGGTCGACTGTTCGCTTGGCATATTCGGCGCCAGACTCTTGTCCAAGAGCGACCTTCTCAGATGAAAACACCTGGGAATGCATGGATACAAAGCGAGAGGTTCCCCAAGCACCCAGCGCCGCTAGTATGACGATGGTGAGGGCAAAAATGATCTTTGGAGTCTTGGTGAGCAAGACAGCAAGGAGGCTCAGGCCGAGCATCAACGCAGGGGTAAAAAATCTGGTTGTTGTCGAGGTCATGACCCAAATGGTCGCTGTTAGGAGGACAAAGAGACTGGCTGCGTAGCATTGACGGCGTTTGGCTTGATCGACGTGCAAGAACACCGTCCAAAGGGGAAGGCTTAACATGAGACAGATTGCAACGACGGCGAGGGGACCACAATCCGAGGCAGAGCCGAACCGTTCAGGAGCCATGACCATGTCAAAAGGAAGACGGAATAAGGTTATGATATCGAATGGCTCGGGCAACGAGGGGAGGTCGCCCTGTAGCCGTGCCTGGCTGGCATCATTCCAATAAAGACCTCCAAGCCAACGGTAGCCCAGTGGATACAGAGGGTTTCCTGTCAACCACCAAGCCCGTCCCCACCAAGGTAATGCCATAACCACGGCCGCAAGTCCTGCTTTGGCGAGGGATCGCAGCGGCCATCCCATGGCAAGGGCCGCCAGCGCTCCAGCAAGTACCCATGATAATCCAGAAAGTTTGACGGAAATGGCAAGTCCCCACAGTAGTCCGATTGGAAGCCAAGGGACCAAGGCGATAGGAAGTGCAATCAGCGCGGCAGAAGCCAAAACTGCGAAGGTGAGCGATGTTTCTGCAAACGGAAAGGCGCCGAGAAAAAGAAACGTAGAAGATGATGCGAAGGCGCCGGCAATGACGCAGCCGATCCAGGGGTTTCTTTCCGGTGTAGTCAGGGCTTCTATGAATCCCCAGCCTGCTATCCAGATGACGGCCCAGATTACGAAATGCATTGAGCGGGCACCGACATCGCCGTCAAGCGCCAAGCCCCATCCGAGGAACAGATCCGAGAGATGGGGCATGTAGGTGAAGAAGGACCAGGGGAGGGCCGGGAGGCTTCCCGTACGAAGCGCATACTGGGCGATGGGAAGGTGGTAGGCCAATTCGTCATAGAACGTCGGTGGAATGGTGGTCCAGAGCCACACGATGCACCACACGATTCCCATTGCCAGGCCGCTGAGGAACGATCCAGAGGTTGGTCGAATCTGTTGCCATCGCCATTGCGGGAAATATTTTAGGCCGCTCCATAGGCTCCATGTCAGCCCGATGGCGATCAACAGCCAAGTGAAACGGTATAGGCCCAGAAGCCCAAGAATTGTTGTTGAAAACCCTAGGATGGAAATGCCCATGCCCAATCGTGCGGTCAGGGCGAGCATAGGGAGATGGGTTGGAAGGGCGGCAGCCCAGGACTGTGCCGCTCGCTCAAGGAGTCGTCCTATGCCATGTGCAGCCAGCAGAAACGAGATCGGGATCAAGAGCAGGGGAAGTCGTGCTGGATCAGCGGCTGCTGTTCCCAGGATGACGACAAGGAGGGCTGTGAGAAATGTTGAAGCAGCTGATGCCCCAAGTTCATTCGTTCGTACGATTTCGTGCGGCACCGTGCGCTCAGCTATCAGGGGTATGGTGCATTGTTCTGAACTCACCTATCCTCCAGACGAGAGGACTCGAATGGCCTTGTGAGTTGCGCGTTTGATGGTTGCATCCGATGTTCTCAAGATCGAAGGGGGTAGGCCGCTTTGGCCCATCGAATGTTCGTAGCGAAGCCCTGGATTGGCGCTGTTGAACGGGATAGAGAGCGTGTGACGAACATCGGCTTCCAGCCAGTCACGATAGCTGACGAGTTGCTTACTGGTCAGGTCATCGGTGTAGATGAACGCCGTGTAGTTGCCGGGGACGCCTTTGTAATATTCCGCGACGTGGCGGTAATCGACTTCGACACTATGGAGCCGATCTTGGGATTTGGGACAGGTATAGGTCCAAATGCCGGAAGCTGTTTCTACCGCTTCGTCGAAATAGGGTGTGCCGGGATATGTCGTAATGACCGTGGCGTCGAAGTCATCCGGTCGGACTTCGACAAGCCAGTCACGCGTCGCTTGTATCGTTTCCTCGGATTCTCCCGGATGGCCCACCGACATGAGAGCCTTGACCTTCAGATTGTGTCGCTGGGCGATTTCCATACAGCGGGTATTATCGTCTCGGGTGGACTTTTTCTGGATGTTTTCGAGTATTCGAGGATGGCCTGATTCGAAGCCTACCAGTATCCAGCGAAAACCCGCTTCATACATGGCTGCAGCTTGCTCATCGGTAAATAGCTCGGCTTTGATGAAGCCACGAAGGCGGAATTCCACCCCCAGTTTCTGTTGCGCACCAGCGATCAGGCTCATCAACGAGACGATCTTGGGGTTCACGTTCAACTCGTCGTCGTACAGCATGAAGCCTGCCACGCCGTAGGTACGATGGAGATGGACCATCTCCTGAACGATATTTTCAGACGAACGGGTGCGGACCCGGCGAAGGAAAGGGCTCATCCTGCCTCCGCAAAATCCACAGCCGAATGGACAGCCTAGTTGCGCAATCATGGATAGGGCTCTCGTGCCGTCGATGCTGTATTGATAGGTGGATACATCGATGAGGTGGCGGGCGGGAAACGGCAGCTCCTCGATTGAGGCATTGCTGAGAAATAGTGGCGACTTGGGGTCGTCGCCGTCGATGATCGGGGGGGGCGTATTTTGCAGCGCCTCGAACACAGCCGCTTCACCGTCTCCGGTGACGAGGACGTCGAACATTTCTGCCAATTGCTTGGTCGCTCTCGATGCCCGCCCGAGGATGCTCCGCTTGCGTTCGTATTTGGCTGCAGCGCAGATCAGCGTCACATGCGGACCTCCGAGGATGATTCTCGCAGCCGGACGTAAACGCCGGATGGTCTCTTGAATCTTTGTCGCAGCCGGCATTTGAGGTGTCGTAGCCGTGAGGCCGAAACACGCTGCAGTGCTCTGTCGGAGATGAAGGGCTAAGACTTCCTCGTAATTGGTGACGCCTGAGAGGTCGAGCAGTTCCACCGCGACACCGGCCTGCTCCAACACCGCAGCAACCTTGAGAATGCCGAGTGACATGAATACCCGCTCATCGAGAAGGAATAGTGACGGCGGGATAATAAGGCAAACGCAATTAGTCACAGTTGTCGCTCCACAGAACGAATTCGATCAGTGATGGCGCACATTCAGTGCAAGATCTTTCTGCCCACGACCAACACATTCTTGCCAATGGGAGCTCCAAAGTAATGTTCCACCCATCTTGTTATCGGAACGACTACACGGTCGTAGGTTTTTGCAAGCAGGGGATTAAATGAACAGGAGCCGGCGAGGACGTTGATTACGTACCAGGGTATCACTCCTAAAGAGTCCATATATTGGACTTTTTCGAGTGAGAAACCTGCTCCTGACATGATCGAAGCCAAATCGTTTTTTCTATAGCGTCTGAAATGCCCAACTCGTCGATCGAGGGGGCTATACAGAAAGGGCAGAGCTGGTGAGAAGACGGCCAATGTTCCTCCGGGCTGAATAGACGAATAGATGTTGCCAATAAGGTCTCGATCGTTCTCGATATGTTCGAGCACGTTGATCATGATCGCAGTGTCAAAAGTGTTCATCCGGGGTGTGAACACCCCGTTAGTTAGCCGAAGGCGATCGGTCTGGAGTAATTCCGTATATCGAGCCCGGCATTTATTTCTCAGTTGAGAAAACAAATCCTCTGCCGGTTCCAAGAGTTCGATGGTCCGGTTGGGCTGAGCAAGCACATGATGACGAATCAGGAGATCGGAAAACGTTCCGAGTCCCCCTCCAATTTCAGTCAGTCGGTCACCGAGGAAGGG
>JAABQN010000010.1 GCA_011391455.1 Nitrospiraceae bacterium | reverse complement strand
CCCCTCTGATGCCTGGGTAATCATACTGCGACCTTCCTGAACTATTACGCCTCACGCCTCACGCCTCACGTTCACACGGTATGTGATCATGCCGGTCTCCCAGACCACTTCTTGTACAGGTTCGGCACAAGTGCCAGGAGCCCCAGCAATACAAATGCGCCAATCACTCCGGGGGAAGCAATATCTGTCAAAGAGTTGATCGTACCAAGTTGCCTGCCCGCGTAGGCATAGACGAAGGAACCGGGGATAATCCCGATGGCCGTAGCCACGACATAGGCGCCAACATTCATGCGAGTCAAGCCGGATACCAGGTTCACTACAAAAAACGGAAAAAGTGGAATCAACCGGAGCGTCAAGAGATAACTGAACGCATTTTTCTCAAAGCCCTGCTGGACCGGCCCCAGCCACTTCCCAAACTTCCGTTCCACCCAATCACGCAGCAGATAGCGGGAGGCAAGAAACGCAAGTGTCGCGCCTGTCGTCGCCCCCAGATTGACGAAGACCGTACCCCACACAAACCCGAAGAGGAATCCCCCTGCCAATGTCAGAATCACGGCGCCGGGAAGCGAGAGCCCCGTCACGGCTATATAGGTCAGGACAAACAGCGCTGCGGCTGCGGCAGAATGTGTTTCGGTGAACAACAGCAGATAGTCGCGATTGTCCTTGAGTGCTTGCAAGGAAAGGAACCGACCTAGATCAAAATAGAAAAATGCGGCCACCGCAACTCCGATTGCGAGGACCACTGCAATTTTTCCAACACCCAGCCCACTCTTTGCTTCAGAAGATGGCATATCGTTTGTCATGACGATGTACTCCCGTATCATGGGGACTCCTTTTCCAGCTGTCAACGTGAACAACTGCCTCTCAGTCGCCCAAAGCCCCATGATCTTACAGCGGTACTCAAGAAAACCGTGAAAGGTAAGACGTATGTATGGGAGCTGATAGCGTATGGCGTATTGCACGAACAAAGGCTATCCCGCACTCATTCTCTGATCATGCGATTGGCCATAAGCCATACGCCATATGCTCTATTTTGAGGGCGTGAGACGGTAATTTGGGTGGCAAGAACCGGGGGAGGTAACAGCGCCGACTACCGGGGCCGGCGATCGTAGAGGTCGCGATCCATATCGAGCCGGCCGAACACCCGTTCAACTGGATCGATCGATCCGTCTTGATTGCGGTCGAGCTCTTGGAAATGGTCATGGGTCAATGCAGGATTGTGCGGGTCAGGAACACCTGCGCCGACGCGATGATTTCGGCGAGGATCGTAGCGCTGAGGACTTTCCAGCATACCGTGATACATGAGATCGATGCTCGGCTCCACGACAGCTTTCGGCAGTTCCTTCTTATGAACTTTCAGGTGTCGCGAGTTCTTCGGCTTCGTCAGCTTGAGGTCGGCCTGTACTGGCTTGGTTTGCCTCTTGATAACCTCTGGTTGACCCTCCGTGGTAGCGGATATGGGGCTCTTGGGACTCACCAGCTTGGGCTCAGTCGATACAGGCTTGACCTGCTTTTCAATAACCTCCTGTACACGTTCCCTGGCAACAGGCATGGGGCTCTTAGAGTTTGTGGGCTTGGACGCAATCGCCGCCGGCTTGGTCTGCTTCTGACTAGCCGCCTCTGGTTGGCGCTCAGCGGGAGCGGCTATGGGGCTCTTCTTGGCACGTTGGATCGATGGGGTTTGCCCTTGCTCAGATGATTGCTTGATAGGCTTGGCTACGACGACGGGAGCCGGCTCCGTTACTTTTTTTGTTGCTGCAAACGTCTGCTCAACCGGAATCATGAGTACCGCCACGGAGCAGACCGCGCCGAGGACGATAAGTTCTAAGGTGCTCCTACTCATACCCCTCCCGATTTATGATTCCCTGCAAGTGTAGCAGGTCTGGCCAATCGCTAGGTTTTGCAATGAGTTAGGCGAAGTTGTTTATCTCGAATTCTGAGACCTCGTACTTGTAAGACAGGACCTTCTTGCCCTACTCTGTACGAGGAGGCTGACCTATGGATGAACCGAGCCGTTTAACCAAGACAAAAGAACAGTGGGCGAAGGCCCGACGTGGCGGTGAAGAACGAGAAGTGTTTTACGAAGGAGACGCCCGCCTGCCACCGGGACAACATCTCGTCGAAACCTGGCCTGTGTTGGACCTGGGATTTAAACCTGAAGTTCCCTTGACCGAATGGAGCCTTGCCATCAACGGGTTCGTGACCACTCCCGTCACCTGGACATGGGAGCAATTCTTGGCGCAGCCCCAGTTCAAAAACCTCTCAGACTTCCACTGCGTCACGAGCTGGAGCCGGTTCGACAATGAGTGGGAAGGGGTCAGCTTCAAACACATTCTGTCGCTGGTGAAGCCGCTGTCCTCAGCGAAGTTCGTCCTCTTCAAATCGTTCGACGACTACACCACTAATTTGCCGCTTGAAGCCTGCGACGATCAGGACGTGCTGCTGACATACAAATGGAACGGCAGACCCCTCACGAAGGAACATGGCGGCCCGGTCCGCGTGATTGTCCCGAAGCGTTATGCCTGGAAAGGCGCCAAGTGGGTGAAGGAGATCACTTTTTTGGATAAGGATGAAAAGGGATTCTGGGAAGCGCGCGGCTACTCGAACAGCGCGTTTCCTTGGGAGAACGATCGGTACGGATGAGCCCTCCGGCAGAAGAAGACCGTTATTTGGTTTATTTGGTTTGTCTCGTTTGTTTGGTTAAACCAGACAGACCAGATGAACCAGATAAACAAAACAAACCAGTTTAAGCATCCCGCACAATATTTTCCCGTTGTTCCAAATGTGTAGTCTGGTCTGCCAAATGGTTTGCGCAGCCTGCTCTCCCGTTGCCTCCATTTACCTCCCTGTGGTTTAATCCTCGCGCCCGTCACCTAACTGGCACAAAATGGCCAGCTGGGCTGACTCGCACAAACTTGAATTTCAGAGAGCCAGACCGCTCGTCGCTATCCCCTTCTATTAACAAGAACCGTTACGCAGAGTTTTATGCACTCGCTCAGCCGGTTTGTATCGATCGTCTTATTCTGTGTCGCATTGTGCATCGGAGTATCCAGCAGTGCGGTAGCCACACCTTCATCACGTTCAAGCGACACCTACATCAGGCAACTTGACGATCTCTCCGCGCTCTGGAGTTTCTATAAACAGACCTACATCCAGAATGGCCGGGTCGTCAGCCTGGACGAACACGGCATCACCACATCGGAGGGACAAGGCTACGCCATGCTCCGCGCCGTATGGTCGAACGACCGTACGACATTCAATACCGTCTGGGCTTGGACGAAACAGCATCTCCAAGTCCGTGAGGACAAGTTATTCGCCTGGAAGTGGAAAGAGTCCGTACTCGATAAGAACTCGGCGACGGACGCCGATACCGACATTGCTCTCGCCCTTATCCTGGCCGCTCGACGATTCGACCATCCGGCATTCGAGCAGGAATCGCTGGCCATCATCGATTCGATCTGGAACCAGGAGATGGTTCACATCGGCTCGCGCGCCTATGTGACCGCCGGTAATTGGGCGCGCGAGGAGGACTATCCGACGATCCATGTCGCCTACCTGGCCCCCTATGCCTATGAGATCTTCGCCACTGTTGATTTTCACCATCCATGGGCCCATGCGATCGAAACGAGCTATGCCATTCTGCACTGGCTCTACGATGAAGAAGCCCTGCCCGTCCCTCCGGAACTCATCTATCTGGACAGACGCACCGGACAATTGACTGTCCAACACCCCGTGACCGGAGCCTCGTCCTCGTTCAGCTATGATGCCTTCCCGATCTTTTGGCGAGTGGCACTCGATGCCGCCTGGTTCGGACGATCCGAAGGTCCCCTGCGGCACAAAATGCTGGAATTCTTCCAGCGCGAATGGACGGCCCATGGCATCTTCTTTGATCGCTATTCCCTCAAGGGCCTGCCCTTGTCGTCGAGTGAAGGCCTTCCCCTTTATGCCACCGTCCATGCCCTGGCCTTCCAGGAACAGCTGGACCTCGCCCGCCTGCTGAGCGAAAAAAAACTCGCCCCGCTCGAAGCTGTTGCCGTCGGAGGGAAACGAGTCCCCTACTATTTCCAGAACTGGCTGTGGTTTGGACAAGCCCTCAGTCTCTCGCAAGCCCGCCACTACGAGGAATTCTTGGGATTCTTGCGGCCGTTCGATGTGGTCGGGTTCTCAGATCACTTTCCCTGGGAACTCTTCGCCGTCACTGTCCTCCTCTACCTGATCGCCCGGTGGCATCCGATTCTCAAGTTCGCTTTTCTGGCCTGTGGATTTAGCCTCTGTCTCCGCTATCTCCACTGGCGGCTTTTCTACACATTGAACGTCCTGGAAACCGGCGGCCTATTTATCAGTGTGGCCTTGTGGGCTGCCGAACTCTATGCCTTCTCCACTGTCGTGCTGCTGTTCATCCAGGTGGGCGTGGGCTGGAGACGCCAGCCTGTCTGTCCCCCTGAGCCACCACAGGGCTTTGCTCCCTCGGTCGACGTTTTCATTCCGATCTATTCCGAATCCTGCGAGATTCTCGAAAAGACCCTGACCGGCGCCTCCGCGATGGAGTGCGCCCACAAACAGATTTACGTACTGGACGACAGCCATCGGGAAGAGGTCTGCCGGTTAGCTGAACGGTTCGGGGCGACCTACATCAAAGGCCCTCGCCGAAATGCCAAAGCCGGCAACCTGAACCACGCCCTGACACAGACCGATGGCGAGCTGGTCGTGGTGTTCGACACAGACCATATTCCCGTGACGACATTTCTGACAGAGACCGTCCCATTTTTCGCAGATCCCAAAATGGGCTTTGTCCAAACTCCTCACCACTTCTATAACCAGGATATCTTTCAACGAGCCCTCGGTGCAGGTCCGCGCATTCCGAACGAACAGGATCTATTCAATCACGGAATCCAAGGAGGACGCCAAGACTGGCACGGGGCGTTCTTCGTCGGCAGCGGAGCCGTCTTCAGACGGTCGGCAATCGCCGAATTGAGCGGATTCAACTTGATGAGCATCACCGAAGACATTCATACCAGCCAGCACCTCCACGCGAAGGGATGGAAATCCGCCTTCGTGGACAAGGATTTGGCAGTTGGGCTCACGGCGGAGAACTTAGCGTCCTATATCGTCCAGCGACGGCGCTGGATGTTGGGCTGTCTCCAGATTTTCTTCAAAGACAATCCGCTCCTCTGCCGAGGGCTGTCGCTCCGGCACCGGCTCGGTTATTTCGCCTCTCTCTACTATTTCTTCTTCCCTGTCGCGAGGGTGGTGTTTTGGATTACCCCCCTCTACTTCTTGATGTTTCACCTCCACCCGATTTTCGCCGATGTGTCCATTCTCGTGGCCTATCTGCTGCCCTTCATGATCGTCCTCCCAATGATCTCGGCCATCCTGCTTCCCGGATGGCCCAGACTCATGTGGTCGTCTCTGTATGAAGGGCCGGTAAGTTTTCCACTGTTCCGGTCGATGTTCGATCTACTTCTTCCCAAGAACTTGGGGTTCAAAGTCACCGCCAAAGGTCTGCTCTCGGAGCATCGCTCGTTCGACTGGCGATCCTCCGCCAGTCTGGCCATCGCGACCGCCATTACCCTCGCCGCGATTGCAAAAGGCCTGTGGGAATTCTGGTATTTCGGCATAGAAAAGGACGCCTACTTCTTCAATCTCGGCTGGGCCTCCTTCAACCTCTTGACCCTGCTGGTGGGACTGTTGATGGCATGGGAAAAACCCCAGCGGCGCACAGAGGAACGTATTCTCAAGCCGATTCCATTCAAACTCAGGGCCGACAATCTGGACGTCCAGGGGACGACCCACGATGTGAGCCTGACCGGCCTATCATGGTCCGGAGCACCGCCAGATCCACTCCCTGCGACCATGGAAATCAGGCTGCTCGACAGAATTCCCTTCACTTGCCAGGTCCGAGTGGTCTACCATGACCGGCTGGGACATGGCGCCAGATGCGGGCTGGCCTTCCTCAACCTTTCTGAAGAACATCGTCGTCTCTTGCTGCTCAACCTCTATACCGATCCCGCCACATGGAAGGATGCCCATGCACACCGCCTGCGCAGCAGCCTCCTCATGGCGGGTCACTTGATTGTCGGGTTGCTGAAGCATTTCAAACCCCTACGCATCAGACGGCGGCAGATCCCTAGACAGTGGGGGTTCCGGATCACCCAGGTTCAGATTGGAGAGAGACTCCGCCGCGCAGTCGTGAGGGATCACTCCGCAGGCGGCCTCGGTCTGCTAATGTTCAATGGAGAGATTCCGCCCACAACAACGTGGCTGGTCCAGAGCGCCAGCGGAAAAATAGCGGCGTATCGCCCTATCTACCGCGCCAAACTCTGGGGCATGGTACCACGCATAGGCCTCCAGATTGCCCCCTCGACATCCGACTCAGAAGGATCGCTGACTGACAACTCGTCACAGCAGAAACCATAATGCAGGAAAGGTTTCACACATGAAGGTACGCTCCCTTGCCACGATCGTTCTCACGTTGTCGATGGTGATCGGGCTCGACCTGCACGCGGACGCGGAAGAATTTATGGAATCATGGTATCTGTCGCGCGGACGCGCCAACATGGAGATTGAAAATTACAAAGCGGCCATCGAAGCTTACGAGAAGGTGGTGGAACGAGACCCGAACCACCGGGAGGCCATGCGCAGCCTCGGCCTCGCCTATGAAAAGCAAGGGCTGAAAGACAAGGCCATCGAAACATTCGACCGCTACCTCGCCAAGTACGACGACGACCCGGAGATCGCCTTCGACCAGGCCCAGGCCCTGGAATGGTCGCGCTATGCCTACCGCGAAAAAGACATGCTGAAGTATTACCGCATGGGGCTGAAGCGCAAAGACGATTCCACGATGCGCCTGAAGTACGCGACGCACCTGGCACGGCACAAGGAGAGCAGCCAAGAAGCCATCGTGCAGTACGACAGAGTCCTTGAGCAACAGCCCCGTAATCCCGACGCGCATCGCGGACTCGCCAAAGCCTATGCCTGGCTGGGGAACAACGATCAGGCTCTCTACCATGCGAACCTGGCACGGCAGACTGCGAGACGGGAATCAGGCGATCTGACCACCCTGCGCCAGGACATGCTCAAGGGACGCGAACCGACAGTCGAAGGCGTGATCGGCATATTGGCCCAACCAGAGAAGCCCTTCGAACTCTACGGGGTTCGAATCGGATCGAGGGGCAGGGTCGATCTCACACCCTTCACCACCACGACCCTCGAAGTCGGCACCGAACATTTTCGGAATTCATCAGAGAATCGGACAGGCGGCTATCTCTCGTTGGGCAATCAGATTCGGTTTAACCCATCGAATCGCTTCGACGCTATCCTGGAACACCACGGAGCCCCCCACGGCGACGGGCTCGCGTACAAGTTCGAGTACACACACGAGAGTCCATCATTTTCGATCCGTCCGGGTGTGAAGCGCGAATTCAGATACGACTCCTTTGCCTCGTTCGCTGGATCGCGGACCACCGGACAGCTGACCGGCCTGGCTCGTTCGACCCTGTTTTACAGCACGGTCACATTCGATGCAGGATCGGTTCACGTCAATGTCACGCCCTTCGCCGGCTGGGTCACGTCTGAACACCTGAGCGCAAACGGCCAGATCGGATTGGACCTCAAGGCCTCCCTCCCTCTCTGGCAAACGAACCAGTGGGGCCTGTCGGCCGAATATCTCTTCTACCTCACCCACTATAAAGAAAATCAGAGCGGGTTTGTGTCCAGCACGAGCGAGCCTTTGCCGGGCGGATACTTTAGCCCCCAAGTGTTCGTGAATCAGATCCCACGGCTGGCCACCACCTACATCATGGAAAACAAGGATGAACTCTGGCTTGCCGCAGGTCCGGCGGTCCAGTACGTCGACCAGTCGACTCAAGAGTCGGCCTTTCGTCTCGGAGGCGATGCCCACGCCGCCTACACCAATCACCTGTCGAAAGTATGGTTGATGAAGTTGATGGCCGACTATACCCAGATAGCCAATATCTATACGCGCATCCAGGTCAACGCGTTGTTGGTGTATACCTTCAACTGAGGGACACACTGGAAGGAAAAGACAGGATCACCTGCACCCATATTGTCCATGAGCACTTCTGCTGCAATCGTAGATCTTCAGGTAAGAGGCACGAGGCAAGAAGCGTACGGTTACTCACGACAAGTTGCTTATCATGCCGCTAGTTGCTTGATGAGGGGCCTGAGGCGCTTGCGAACTTGTCGGTGCAAGCAGTCCTCCACTGCATCGATCAGCATATTCAGCCTGGCTTGCTGGAACCCCGCCCGCTTCAGACAGGGGTCGCTCACTAGTCCGACCAGAAGGCTAATCGCCGTGACCGAAAGCCCAACAATGAGTGTGGCCCCCATGACTTGCCAGAACGATGGATTCGGTGGAAAGATTGAGTAATATGCCGATCCGAGACCTGATCCGAAGATAAATGTGGAGGACGCCTCCTCCTTGGCCCTATTTCTGGCGATCAAACCGCCGATCCCTGAAATGCCGAGAGAGTGATCGCCGAAGAAGAGCCATCCAGTCGCCAGCGTCAGCACTGTAGCTGCAGCATCTAGCACCACGATACGGCCTGCAGAATGCTCGGCGACGAGACGTGGGATATCGGAAAGTTCCCTCAGCGCCTCGTCAGAAAGTGTACCTGATGCGAGCATTGGACCCACCTGCTTGTGGCGCTGCATACGTTCGAGCAGTCCGTTCGGAGAGGCCCGCTGGCCACCCATCGTACAGGGCCAATCCAGCAACTCTACGGCAATCCGCTGTTCGATTTCTTTTTGATACCGTGTTTTGAGGCCCGTGGGCACAAGAGTCATCAGGTCGGCGCCGGAACGCCAGCCCAATTTCACCGGAATCTCGATGAGCTTTTTCAGAAAGAGAGACGGGATCGCCCACAGGGCATTGATCGGGTGGCACAGCAGGTCACTCACGAGGAATTGCTTCTGAAGCGCGATGGTTTCCTGAAGAGAAAAATGCCGTTCCACAAAGCCGTCCACGCGGCTGCGGCACTCAGCGATGTATTGTTCGATGCACTCTTCAAGAGCCAGAATCGCTGCGGCTGTCTGTTGGTCGTTCATCGGGGCATCCTCTCGATAGAACCGTACTATACCGCGTGATAGCTGTGGTTCAAGGAAATCTCCGTTCGTTGCGAAAGCTGGACGGTCGGGCAGCGACGGTGAGCGCTCCCGACATTTTCACAGGCGAATCGGAGCACGTCGGCTGCCGATATGGTTAGAGCTTGCATCCGCCAGAACTAGCCCGCATGATCCTATGAACAGTTCTGCTACAATCGCTGGTATCTGCCAGTCCCCAGGTCGACACTAGCAGGATGCTGGAATTTGAGTAACTGAAACTCGCCAAGTCGGAAGATCGAACCACATTGGCTCTGGACAAACTGTGACAGGCTCTCTCCCATCCGCTATCACGAGAATTGAGTACTGGCCCGTCGATATCCCCATCACTGACCCCTTTGTCGTCGCCACCGGCGCGCGAACAATAGCAGAGAATGTTTTTCTACGAGTGACTCTGGCGAACGGCTCACAAGGATATGGCGAAGCGGCGCCGTTCCCGGAAGTCGGAGGAGAGACTCGCGAGAGCTGCCTGCGTTCACTCCACCAGCTCAGTAAAGTTATCCTTGGTCGTTCAGCCGCGGACTACAAAGAAGTTGGGCGCTTGCTATCTGAACAGGCCCTCACCTATCCAGCAGCCCGTTGTGGACTTGAAACCGCCATCATCGACGCCCACTGTCGTACAGAGAATATCCCGATGTGGCAACTGTGGGGCGGCACGGATGTGCGAACGCGAGAGACGGACATCACCATTCCCATCGCCGACCTCGACAAGACCGTCGCCCTGGCGCGCGGATGGTATGTGCGGGGATTTCGCCTCTTCAAAATGAAGGTCGGCAAAGATGTCGAGAACGACATTCGGCGGCTGGAAGCGGTGCATCGCGCACTTCCAGACATCTCATTCATCGGTGACGGTAACCAGGGCTTCTCTCGTCAGGACTGCCTGGCCTTTGCGCAGGGGGTGAAGAGGTTTGGCGGAACGATGGTGCTGCTTGAACAGCCGGTGGTGCGGGATGACCTCGACAGCATGGCTGCGATTCGCCGAGAGACCGGCATTCCCGTTGCGGCGGATGAATCCGTCCGCTCTCTCGCGGATGCACAAGAGGTCGTCGCCCAAGACGCGGCTGACTACATCAATATCAAGATCATGAAGACGGGTGTGATTGAAGCAGTGGAGATTGCCTCCTTTACCAAAGCGTCCGGCCTCAAGTTGATGATCGGCGGGATGCTCGAAACACGCATCGCGATGGGCTGCTCTTTCAGCCTGGTCCTGGGACTCGGCGGCTTCGAGGTGCTCGACCTCGACACCCCGCTCTTGCTGACCAGTGATCCCGTCACGGGTGGCTACCGATACGAAGGCTCTCGCCTGCAACCCTGGGCAGGATCAGGCCTCGCTATGAAAGCAGTACCTTCCGCGGACGTCACTACTATCGAGTGAAGCAGGCTGAGGTTAAGGTTGAGCGAAGATTTGACTGCCTTGATCTCAGCCTTGGCCTGAGCCTTAACCTTTCAGTGAGCTGCCGCTCGTCTCGTCACACTTCTTACAATTCAAATTCTCTCCGAGATGCCGGCTCCGGCCTTCTGCTGTCAGGACCCAAGGGCGATTCGTCATCGGTGGCTGGTGGCGCACATGCTGACCATGGCCACATTGTAGATCGGCCACCCAATCGCCAAATTCATCCAAATGATAACCAACAATGGATTGCTGCATGCACAAGCCTCCCTCACATCCGATCCTCAACCTTAGCCTAATCCTCAGTCTTCTCTAGGCCTGTAGCCTTCTTCAGCATCCTGCTAGAGCTATGCTACACTCGCGCGCATGCTAACACGAACGGTGATCCACGGATGAGACAATCTACTTCGAAGATCGGCTTCGTGGGAATCGGGCGGATGGGTGCCAACATGGCCCGGCGTTTGCGGGATCGAGGGGAAACGATCGTGGCGGTCTATGATCGAGATCGCGCCGTGGCCACTGACCTCGCGACCGAGCTAGGCTGTGAAGCTGCCGTATCCTCTGCCCGCGTCGCAGAACTCGCAAACATCATATTCACGGTCGTGTCCGATGACGCGGCTATGCGCGAAATCTTTTCCTTTACCAACAGCGAGAGTCTTCTCCTCCATGCTAAGAACCGGCTCTTCGTGAACTGCGCCACCCTCTCGCCAACTGTGCACATCGAGGTCGAAGCTCTGGTGACACAACGTGGGGGCCAAAGCCTCGAAGCCTGCATGGCCAGCAGCATCACGCAAGCGCGCCAAGGTACCCTCTACCTCATGTGCGGTGGGCGCCCGGATGTGTTCGAGTCGGCGAAGCCGCTCTTGGAAAAACTGAGCGCGCACCTCCGCTATGTCGGATCGGCAGGTGAGGCTGCGAAGGTCAAAGCCCTCATCAACATGGTGATGAACTGCAATACGGCGGCACTGGCAGAAGGGCTGGGGCTTGGAGCAACCCTCGGTCTGGATTTGACGATGTTGCGAGACATCTTTGCTCAAACGGGAGCCGCATCGCGCGTGTTAGAAACGGACGGTGAGGATATGCAGAACCGCGCCCACGACTGCTACTTTTCGGTTGCCCATGCAGCCAAGGACTCAGGCATCGCCCTCGCGTTAGCGAAAACCGCCGGGCTCACAGTTCCGCTGGCTCAAGCAACCTACGATCAATACCAACGGCTGGTCGTACTCGGCAAAGGCGAGCTGGATAAGTCCGCTGTCTCTGAGCTCACCTTCAAAGACCGAAGCCCTCACTAGGCCGCGCGAGGCAAACGAAGCGGGTTTGGCTGGTCTATCTGGTTAGTCTCCTTCAACCAAACAAACCAGACAGACCGAACAGACCAAACAAACAAGAGTGAACTGGCTCACCGTTTCTCAAAGGGAAGTTCTGAGCGCTGACTGGCGGGAAAGTAAGTCCAGACCTTCTGCTCATTCTCATCGAAACTACCGAGGAAGGTCACGAAGCGATCGAGGGTGCGAAACTCGGCCAGTGTGACCGTACAGTGCGGTACGTCGATGACGCGGGCATCGAATTGACCCACCACATAGAGCACGCCTGCCCCAGCTTGATAGAGATTCCTCCGGCTTGCATACCCTGTGTTGGGAAACAGGTCGACATTGAGGGAACAGCCTCCAGGCCCTGCCAGCGTGAGCAGAAGATCGTGCCGCGAGAGGAAGGGACTGGTGGCGGTTCGGGTAATTGTCAGACGCACCTGATCTGCCGAAAACTCGACAGAGGCCGGCATCGGCCCTTCGTTGTTACAGGCAACCAGAAACAGGAATAGGAATAGGCCGGCTAAACATCTTGCCTGATATACCCCAATCACTTGGTTACTGGAACTTTCGGCGCAGCGCCAATCGCAGCCAACCCTGCTTGAGCACAGGCATCGTCGATGTGTGTACCGGGTGCACCACTCACACCGATCCCGCCGACAATCTCACCGCCGATCTCGATCGGGAATCCACCTCCGAGCATCAACACGTGATCGTTCATCTTGCCAAGAGCTTGCAAGGTCGGCATCTTGTTGATCAGCTCAGCCAGCTCGGTCGTAGGGCGGCGGAGACTCGCTGCGGTATAGGCCTTCTTCCTGCTGCTATCAACCGTATGGGATCCAGCCCCATCGGCTCGGTCCATGGCGCGAAGCACACCAGCTCGATCCACGACCGACACGCTCACTCGATAGCCATCCTTGTTACAGGCATCCAACGATGCCTGAATCGCCTTACCAGCCAACGAGAGTGGCAACACCGACTCTTTCGGCAGGTCGTCAGAAGCTAGAACTGGGTAAGACATCAGCATCACAAACGCCGTTGCGATCATGAACCGATACGCTATAGGCACGGTACGACTTTGACGCAGATGAACGCATGCCATCGGTGTGTCTCCTGATTAGAATAGAAAGAGATGTAACGCGAGGAGCGTACGAAGGCGCGAGCGGACTGTCAAGAGGAAGATGAGGGAGTGGCCAGGTGCCCTTCTTGCTCGCAGAACAGAGGAGGGGATGGAGCCTGATGATCTTCTGTGCTCGCGCAACGCGCGGTCGCGGACTCCCCTCGTTGGACGCGCGCAGTGGAAGATCAATCAGCCCCCATCCCTAGAGAGATAACGAGCAGGCTTGGCCGCTCCCCTACCGAGAGGTGGAGGGAATTGGAAGGGCCTTGCTACTGGTGGCCATTCACTGTGATGCCATGGGCATAGATGCCAAGGCTGGCACCACTGCATGAATCGACTGGCTTCTTGGAACAAGATACTGGAAGGGCTCGTTTAGGAACTGCAGCCTACGGGAGAGGATGGTGCGAATGGATACGGAGGGATGACAGTGAATGGGAGTACCAGCTCAGCTCCAGACAACGCGTTCTTGGTTGAGGAGGTAATCGATCACTTCGATGCTGTTACGCATCTGGATCTGGGCCTTTTCGGACATGGGGAGGACGGCACCGACCAGTTTGCCTGATTCAACGTCGTCGAGCGACGGAATCCCGTCTGGTCCACGCCTTTCGAGCTCTTGTCGGTAACTTGCCACAGTTATCTCCTCTTTCTCTGACAGTTGGATCAGCAATCCTTACGCCAGAGCCCCATCATCTATCTGCTTACGGCGTACAGGAAGCATAGCACATGGAAATTTGTGCCCTGGGTAACGGCGTATCGTATTGATTGGAAACTACTTTTTAGTCGATCGACGTGCGGCGGTTGAGGCAGGAGCGAGGGCGCCGAGGTATGGGAATCGACCGATTTTGAGAAGTGGTGTATCAGGACCTAGGCGAAAATCGTCATGCACTGGGTCAACAAAGTGTGGGTCCCCGGTAATATCTGACTGGGCCTTCAGTTCCGGGGCCGGTTGGCTCGGATTACCTTCTCGAAAATAATCCCCATCCTTGTTGTAGAACGCATTGAACGAAGTGGTGATCTGACTGGATGAGGCGATCAGAAAACCCACTCGATTCAGCCCGACTACGTTGCCGCTGACGTCACTCTGGGACTGCCCGATAAACGCTGCGCCGCCACCATTCTTAACTAGGGTATTACTCACGATCGCAGCCTGGGCATGGCCGCTGACCACCACAGCTTCAAAGAGGCTCCGCGTAATCACGTTCCGTTCCAACCGCACGCTTGATTTGCCGGCAATCGAGACGCCATGGTCGTTGTCATGAATAAAATTCCCGATCAGGACGGCTTCTGAGTCGGCAAACTGAGCGCCGGTGGTCTCGCTTCCCCCGATCACACAATCCTCTATCCGCACGCCCTGGACTTGCTGGCTGAACAACATGCCATTGATCTTGACCCGGCGGAGGACAATCCCTTGTCCATTGAAGAGACCGACAGCATGTCCCCCTCGATCATTGATGGTCATATCGCTGATTTCAATGTCCGTCGCCCCATAGGGCCACTTGCCCACATGAAGAGCGCCCACCACAATATCGCGCCCAAGAATCGTCACCTGATCCACCCCTGCTCCGACGAACTTGATCTTCTCTTTACTGTGAATGGTCACGTCCTGAGGATAGTGGCCCGCCTTGACGAAGACGGTGTCGCCTTTTTTAGCGGCATCGACCGCTTCTTGAAGAGACAAGAAGTCTCCTGTCCCATCAAGTGCAACCACGATGGTTCGAGGACCGAGTAGCAGCCCTTCATCAGCCCACACATGACCGAAGCCCCAGAACCCGATCGCCGCAACTAAACATAAAATCATCACCCGCTTCATCATGCACAAACTCATACAAGCCTGCGCCGTGAGAAGTCAAACGACGTTGGTTGTGAGGTGGCACCTCGCATGCTATGCTCAGCGACAATGATATTGGTCGGCCTCACAGGCGGCGTCGCCACCGGCAAGAGCACCGTCGCAAAGATGTTCAAGCAATGCGGCGCGGTTGTCATCGATGCCGACGAACTAGCCCGCGATGTCGTCAAGCCTGGCAAACCGGCCTGGCGGGAGATCGTCGCACTCTTCGGAAAGACAGTGCTCAACCAGGACCGCACGCTTAACCGGCAAGCCCTTGGAAGTATAGTCTTCCGCAATCCAATAAAGCGCCGGCAGCTCGAACGCATCATCCATCCCCGCGTCGCCCGCGAGCAGACCGGACTGACAAAACAGGCTGCTCGAACAGATCCAACAGCCGTTGTGATCTATGAAGTTCCGCTCCTCTTCGAAGCCGGCGTAGACAAACGAGTGGACAAAATCATCGTCGTCACCGCCGACCGCAAGACACAAATCGCACGTCTCAAAAAACGTAATGGTCTCTCCCGCGCTGAAGCGATCCGACGCATTAACAGTCAAATGCCTTTGGCGAAAAAAAATCAACGAGCTGACCATGCGTTGAGTGGAACCCTCCCTCGTCCTTCTCTCCACAGACAAGTCGTCCGGTTATTGGAGAGTCTCCGCCTCCTCGCCTAGCCCTTTGCCGTGCATTCCCTCCACCCTCTGTGATAAATTTTCGTCCATGCGCAATGTCGTCATCATCGGCTCGGGACCGGCAGGACTCACAGCGGCGGTCTATGCGGCGCGGGCGAATCTCTCGCCTCTGCTCATTGAAGGCTGGCAATCCGGCGGGCAACTGACCACAACGACGGAAGTCGAGAATTATCCCGGCTTTGCCAAGGGCATCATGGGTCCGGAGTTGATGAAGGAGATGCGATCTCAGGCGGAACGGTTCGGTACAGAGTTTTTGACCGGCGACGTCACAGCCGTAACCTTTGCGCAGCGCCCATTCACGATCACCGTTGACGCTGAACAGACCATCCACGCAAAGACCGTCATCATCGCCACCGGCGCCTCAGCCATTCCAATCGGGCTCAAGAATGAATCACGACTGACGGGGCACGGCGTCTCAACCTGTGCAACCTGCGATGGGTTCTTCTTCAAGAAAAAGGAACTGATTGTCGTTGGCGGCGGCGACAGCGCGATGGAGGAAGCGACCTTCCTGACCAAGTTCGCCAGCAAGGTCTCCATTGTCCATCGGCGTGACAAGCTACGGGCTTCCAAAATCATGCAAGACCGCGCAGTGAAAAACGAAAAGATCACATTCGTGTGGAACTCCGCCGTTGAAGATATCCTTGGGAATGATGTGGTCACCGGTGCCCGTCTCAAGAATCTCGTCACCGGAAAAACGACAGACTTGCCTTGCGCCGGCGTCTTCGTCGCGATCGGACACCGTCCAAACACCTCTCTGTTCACCGGCCAGATATCCATGGATGAAAAAGGCTACATTCGAACGGAGAAAGGGACCGCTACTAGCGTCCCCGGCGTCTTCGCCGCCGGCGATGTGCAGGACTCAGTCTATCGTCAGGCGGTCACCGCAGCAGGCTCAGGATGTATGGCTGCGATCGATGCTGAACGATTCCTCGAAGCGGGTGAGGGGTAAGGGGTCAAGGGTTAGGGGTAGTGGGATGGAAAAACCTCACAAGAAACTGGATGCCTGGGGAGAAACTGTGGAACTGACTCTTTCGATCTATTATGTAACAGATAACTTTCCTAGGGAGCACCGCTTTGCTCTTACCGATCAGATTCATCGTGCAGCTCTGAGTGTCGCCAGTAACATTGCTGAAGGGGCTGCCAGACAAACCAAGAAAGAATTCGCAAATTTTCTCCATATCGCACAAGCATCCTTGAGCGAGCTAGATACACAACTTGAGATTGCGAAGAAGCTCACATTTCTATCTGGTGAGCAATGGTGCAAACTTGACGCTCAGATGAACCATATCGACAAGCTTCTCTCTGGCCTAATCAAGTATCTGAAATCTGGAAAGCCCCAAAGAACACCCCCTCACCCTTCACCCCTTACCCCTCACTACTGATGTCATGAGATGCGCGATCGTCCATTACCACGAACTCGCCCTCAAAGGCCGCAATCGGGAATATTTCGAGGAGCGGCTTGTACGCAATATCCAATGGACGCTGAAGGATCTTGGCGTCAGGCGGGTCGAGAATCTTCGCAGCCGGATTCGCGTGGTCTTGCCTGACCAGGTTACGGACCAGGCCATCAAAGAACGGCTCACACGAGTCTTCGGAATCGCCAACTTTTCGCTGGCCCATGGGTTGCCACTCGACCTGGCCAAGCCAGACCTGGAAACGCTTAGCAAAGCGGTCATCGACTCGCTCCGGTCGGAATCGTTTTCCACCTTTCGCGTCTCGGCAAAACGAGCCGATAAACGTCTGACTTTGACCTCCATGGAGGTCGCAAGGGACGTCGGCGCTGCCATCTGTGAAGGAACCGGCAAAAAGGTCAGCCTGAAAAATCCTGACCTCACAGTCTATCTCGAACTGCTCTCCAAAGAGGTCTACTATGCGATCGAGAAGATTCAGGGGCCAGGCGGCATGCCGGTGGGGGTCAGCGGGAAAGTCGCCTGCCTGATCTCTGGAGGAATCGATTCGCCGGTCGCAGCCTATCGCATGATGAAGCGCGGATGCCGGGCCCTCTTCGTCCATTTCTCCGGACGCCCGCTTGTGAGCCGCGCCTCAGAGGAAAAGGTCCGCGAACTTGTACAGCTCCTCACGATCCATCAATACCGGTCAAAGCTCTATGTCATCCCGTTCGGAGAGATTCAACGGGACATTGTGGCGAATGCGCCAGCCCCATTTCGTGTGGTGCTCTACCGGCGCATCATGATCCGCATTGCACAGGAATTAGCCAAACGCGAGGGTTGCTGGGGGCTCGTCACGGGCGATAGCCTAGGGCAGGTCGCCTCGCAAACGCCGGAAAACTTGACGGTCATTGAAGAGGCGGCAGAATTGCCGATCCTGCGCCCGCTCATCGGTATGGACAAGGTGGAAATCACCGACCAGGCTGAGCAGATCGGCAGCTTCGCCATATCGATTGAGCCAGATCAAGATTGCTGCTCACTCTTCACCCCGCCGCACCCCAGCACGAGAACCAGACTCGATGACATTCAGAAGGTCGAACGGATGTTCGATGTGAGCGCGCTGGTGAAGCAGGGTCTCGACAAGGTGGAACTGTCAGAATTCACCTTCCCTGGATAGCAGGGTGCTGAAAAAGTCCGCCAGCTTCGTTCTCAGCTCGCAAGAATCCTCAACGTACCCCTGAGGGTACGCCTCCGGTCCTTGCTCCGCCTGCGGCCTTGCTGGACGGCCTTTTTGAGCACCCTGCAGGATTGTTTTCTTTGTGCCTCACTCATTGCCCCGACTGTAACTCCTGCTGTATTTGCAGCGCCTTTTCCCTCACGATTCGAAAATGCGTTTCCATATCTCGCCGCATCGCCACGGCAACCATCCAATCTGGCACAATTGTGTCGATTTCGACGAGCAGCTCAAACTCGGCCTTAGTATGAGCTCCACCATCGACTGGGGTAAGCTTCCAGAACCGGCGATACTGTTTGAAGTCGCCCCCCTTCAATTCCGTCAGCAACCCTCCAGTCGGCAATGTCCTCGTCTCGCTCAAGAGCCGTCGTTCTCCCGGGAGCAGCGCATGCTCGATTCGAATATCCGTAAATGCCTTGCCCTCTTGCACCCGTATCTCCGCCATCCGCATCCGTACGTCAAAGAGATCAGGCCAATGGGCATAGTCGGTTAACAACTGGAGAATGATTGCCGATTCCACCGGAAAAAGAATCGTGGCCGTTGCCTTCACGCCGCCGGTGGGTTCCGTACGAACATCCAGTACGACAGGCTCGGCCGCACGGCTCAACGCGGGCCAACCGAGCACGAGACAAACCAGGATGGTAATCATCACACGCCACAACATACCGCAAGTATATAGACCCGTTGAGAGTCACGCGAGGACAAACACCGAACCGTGAAACGTTTCGGAAGAAACCCACTCGGCGTCCTACGTTTCACGGTTCACCTTTTACCTTTCACGGTTCTTGAGAGCGACCTTCTCAGCATCCTGCCATTGCGTTGAACCCTGATTGACTCATCTAAACAACGCTGTGCTACGATGCGGGGCTATGACACGCTGGCCCTTTCTCTTACTCATGTTCATCGGCCTGTGGAGCCTTTCAGCCGCAGCTCACGCGCAGCCCATGGACGATTCACAGGCCACAACAGAACAGTCTTGCAGTTTCGGCCTGGCGAAGGGAGAGGCCTCGCAGAGCTGTCACGTTCCCTTCCCGGCAGGCTGCCTCGTAGCCCATATCCCTGGAGCCGACAAGCCCTGGACGACCGTCTCCAAGGGCGGGAACACAATCTGCCGATTCGACGAGAAAGGCACGGACGGGAAAACCAAAATCACCGGCTCCTGCACCCGTTGCAAATCCGACCATTGTTCGGTCCAGTTTAGTGTCCGCTTCGACTGTTCCCAGTCATCGCATTGACCATGTCTCTCGCTGAAGCGATCAAACGCGAAGCTCTCGCCCTTGGTTTCGACGCCGTCGGCATCAGCCGAATCCCCAATAGCAGTCAGCCATCAGCTGGCCCCCCTACCCCCTTATCCCACTACCCCGTTACCCCGTCATCCCCCGACCCCCTTACCCCACTACCCCCTTACCCCACTTCCCCGCTACCCCCAACTCCCACTACCCCCTTACCCCGTCTCTTATTCAGCCGTCTCACGGAATGGCTCCGGCAAAGCTACCACGGCACGATGGCCTGGATGACTCGCGATCCAGCCCGTCGAAGCGATCCGCAACTGGTCTTGCCGGGATGCCGATCGATGATCTCGGTCGGGATGAACTACTACACAGACAATCGTGCAAACGAGCAGCCTGGAATGGGACGCATTGCCCGTTACGCTTGGGGGAAGGATTACCATACAGTGATGATCCAGCGACTCGCGCAACTCGAAGCGAAGATCGCAGCCTTGGCGCCGGGCGTCACTACCAAGACCTATACCGACACAGGCCCGATCATGGAAA
>JAABQN010000009.1 GCA_011391455.1 Nitrospiraceae bacterium | reverse complement strand
CCGATTGGCATTGTCAGGGCAGAGACTCCATCGGCCCTGCTCGCCCGGCATGGCCGGCTCTGAGGTCCTTTCACCATTGGCGTCCTGGTGAATCGGTTCTAGCCAGGGAGCGCCGTTATGGTTGGCCGAGAACGGCACCCGCTTGCCGAAGTGCGGCCTAAAGAGCGGCCAGGCCATCTTGCCTGTCGTCGCATCGAACAGGATTGCCGGTCTGGTACTATCATCCCACTTAGCCGCCCATGTGTACTTCGGATTCTGTGCGGTACTTTCCCGCTCACCCCTGGCAATATTGCCATCCCACTTCCAGTCCCACACGGTCGAATCGTAGGCCAAGATCTGACCCTTTTCATCGTTCGTGTGACCTGGTTGCCCCTGTGTCGGGACAAACATCTCGACCCAATCCTTGATGTTCACAATGACGGGGTCGGACTTCCAATTGGTCTTCTGACTCTTGTCGACAATCTTAAAGACCTTTCCGAACCAATCCACCGTCGTCCCGATCAGCTTGTCGGATGAGACTCCCTGCTTCATCCGGCCCTGACGATCCGGCAACTCCCTGAGGTCAGGCATGCTATCGGTATGCGCGGCACCCACTTGGAGTGTATTGTAAAACCGGCCGTACCCCCACATGCCTGCGACATAGTGATGCGCAACATGGCAGTGATACAGGAATTCCCCCGCTAAATGTTGGCAACCCCCGCCGCCGCACTCCGGCTCGAGGTCTAATGCTTCTGACGGACCGATCACTTCCACATCCACACGATCAGACTTCGTCCGGACAACCGGATACTTTACTGGGCCGTCCTGTCCCTTATACCAATGTTCTTCCTGATCGGCGCGCGGACTCCTCTGCCAGCGGATCGTTCCGCTATGCGGATGGTGTGAGTGGAACACTTCGGATCCGCCATGGACCAACCGCCACTTGACCGGATCGCCCAAATAGCCACGGGCAATCGTGGTCGGAGTATCGCCGAATGTATAGGAGCTATAGGCCATCGATTCGTCTTCAAACCCAAAATACTCATGCTGCAGATGCATCTGATCGATGCCGAATGGCTCGCTACGATAGTTGATCGCCCGGCCACCAGGACGATAGGCATCGGTCAATGGATCGCGCTGGGGCAAAAAGTCCCCCTTCTTGTTTAGCGGACGGAACGCTTCGTCACCGATTTCGTGGTAGAAGAGCACGAACTCACGGAAATCCGGTCCGGACCCATTATCAATATTCACCTCCCAGCCGCTCCTGGCCTCCGGCGCCGGGCCTCCACTTCCAAGTGCATTGAGATACTTCGAGCCCTTGGGCTCTACGATGAACGCACCGAAGAGGCCCAGGACCGTTAGTTCGCGGTCATGGCTGTAAGAGTGAAACTGCCGGACCCCCTCCTGCATCTGCGGGTGGATGTACCACTCGAACTCTTGCGCCTTGCCCGGAGCCACAATGGACTCGGGGTTCGTCGTCGTAGCCGGCTTGCCGGTCGCACTCACGATCATGCTGGAGGCGCTGATGAACAGACTACCGTCCTCGCTCTCCATCTGGTTGCGGAGCGTCATTTTCACGCAATCGCCCTGATTGGCGCGCAAGACCAAAGGTTGAATCATGTCACCCTGCAACCCTGTGGTCACAGCGCCTGGATCGAAGCCGTCTTTGTCGCGAGCCTCTTTGTTCTTGGCCTCCTCACTGCGGACCTTGTCGAGATCCTGGGTTAACGCATACATATAGCCAGGATAGAAATCGAGCCAGCGGTTGAGCGTGATCTCAACATTGATCATCGAGACATCGTACTGCTTGACCGGCACACCGGCGGGGCACTTCCCGCCCGATGTCATGACCGGCTCGCCTTTGGACCCATCGGACATGAGCAGAAAGCTGCTGCCGTCCTGGCCCATGTACTGATGCATCATCGACATCTCGTTGAACGCTCCGGATGTCTGCTGTGCTTTGGCATCTTTCTGTGCCTGCTGCTCGAGCTTCTCCATCAGGCGATGGTGCTGCATCTCCATCTTCCCCGAACGGTCAGGCCGCCCTTCGATCGTATCCTCGATGATGGTCTGCCCCTTCAATTGCTGGGTCCAGCCTGGTAGCGCGACTGGAGTCGCATGGCCTTCATGTGACACCTCTTCTGGACTTGCGGCAAACAGCCATGGCGTCGCCACCAAGCTGATCACCAATATGACACTATGCAGCATCAGCGACAGGCTGCTGCGCCACCGCTGACGCCGTAGTTGAACCAGAAATGACCTCATACCTCGGCCTCCTTTTTTAAGGATTGAATGAACCATTTATTCTAGTCGGGTTGGCCCCGCGCACCCTATCGGCCTTCTTCCAATGCAACAGTGATTAATGACCCAATCAGCAATGTTGGATTAGAGCTGGTGAAGGCTTCCTCCTTGCGGAGAAGAGGGTCATTCGGAGGCCGGTCCTAATCACCCAGACCTTCACCAGCGATCACACGTATCAGCAACTTACATGCCCCGATACAGATACCGACATAAATAAGCTGCTTACGCTGCATCAGTTCTGGCGATTCGCAATCGAGGGTCGAATGAAATCGACAGGCGTACGCCGGTCAAATTTCCACAAAACTAGACAGTCATGAGCAGGCTGAAATCATCAGTGCTGAAATTTCAATCAGATAGACTGTCTAATTTCTTGGACGATTATGATAGGAATGTGGGGCGGAAGTGGGCAGATCTCAGGACCATGAACAAGGCAATGAAGTATCAGGAGCACGCATGAACCGTATGATCAGACCACGAAAAACCATGTCGGCAACATAGAATTTCTTGAACAATTCAGCCTCGGCTCCCCTCGCGCTACTTGATTGGCGTCACCGGAAGAATCGTTCCATTTCACGAGAGCGATTATTCCCAAGTATCCTGCTAAGGTCCAGTTTGAGACGAGGTACGATTGGCAGTGCCCTGCAAATCCATATCGAGCAGAACGGCGCTGCCTGGTTCTTTGGGATTGAGTCGGATCGGCATCCGATCGACAACCAGTTTGACCAAGGGTACCGCAACGATATGCGGAGCCTTATCCGAGGGATTGGAATAGAGTCCGAGTCTGACATTCTTCGGCCGCTCGCTAACCGTCAACTGAGGCTTCAAGCTTGCGTCCACGAATCCCACCAACATTCCACTTCCGTCAGCGAGCTTATGAATCTCGAACGCATTGGAGACCGGCGGTACCTGTTCGATCAAGAGATCCGGACTCTGCGTGATCAAGCCCATTCCCAGGAGTTTGGGCGTAATAAATCCAAAGCTCCCCGTTGGCGCGACCGAGAAGCGGATCACCGAGGTAGAGGCACTGAGTTGAGACACGCCATTTTTAACCCGCAATTGACGCCGTAAATCAGTTTCGCTTCCGGACGCCTCGATAAAGACCGTTCCCGGTGCAGCTTTCTGCACCGGGAACACCTCCGTCTTGCCTCCTTGGGCCCCAGCGAGTGAGGTCGGGATGAGGCTCATGAGAGTCAGGACAAGCAGGGAACCGGCGATGAGGTAAGGAACAGGCCGGGGTCGAGTCCATTGTGTGACGCAGCCAGGCATGAATATGAGCCCTCCTCGTACGGCGAAAAAGAATGAGTCTCTCGGACAACGGATGTCACTTCTCTCTAACAAAATGGCTTATGCGGTGCAATCGAGCAGGCTCCGGGAAAATATCCTGCACGCAGAATCCTCAAAAGGCCGTCCTTGTCGCTTGTGAATTCCTCATCTGTCCATAACGTGGCTCCAACTTATCGTTTCACCCGGTACTTCTTTCACATCCCGCGCGCAGCGGAAACCCATCCAGTTCATCTTGGTGTTGGGATCGGTTCCATTACGTTGCGCGGTTCGCACACTCGGCGTGCTGTCGATCCAGCCGCCTCCACGGAAGCTCCGCTGCGTTCCCTTCTCCGGTCCCTTGGGATTCTTGTCCGGCGCAGTCGCGTAATATTTTGGGTCATACCAGTCGGCCACCCACTCGGCCACGTTACCCGCCATCTGGAACGTGCCATAGGGGCCTACGGCATTGTCGTATTTGTTCACGGAAATGATCGGTGGATAGAGCAGCAACCGCTCAGGACGATCGCGCACAGGACCTGACAAGCCGGTCCGACCGAAGTTCGCACGCGACAGGCCGGCCGGCTGATTTCCCCAGGGATAAATCCGCTCATCCTCCCCGCGCGCTGCCTTTTCCCATTCGGCTTCGGTCGGGAGTCGCTTCCCCGCCCACGTACAATAGGCATCGGCATCGTCCCACGACACGTGCATCACAGGATGGTTGACCATGGTCTCCTGGAAGTTGCCGCCGTCATACTGCCAGTCGATCAGCGGCGGCAGATCCTTGACGAGGATGAACTTTAGATATTGCACGGTGGTCACTTCGAACTTGTCGATCTCGTACGCGTCCAGATAGACCTTCCGCTGGGGGAACTCCGCCTGATAGGCGTTGTGATCTATCTTCCTGTCGCTCCCCATCATGAACGAGCCAGCCGGAACGAGGACCATCTCGTCGTGAGCCGGCAGCTTCGCCCGCTCGGCGGCGAGTTTCTTTCCTTCAGGGGTCCATTCTCGAATCACATCGGCCACGTCCAACGCATAAACCACTCCACCGATTCCGATCAACCCTGAGATCACAGCGCCCGCGATGATTCCACGCACTCTCACGATCCGGCCTCCTTGCTGAGTTACATGCCAGGCCCGATAGGCCCGGGTGTCTCTTGTTTGTCGAAGTCTTCCAGCGGCTGAAAATTAACCGGCAGGTTGAAGAGGTAGTCCGAGACCGACCGTAGCTTCACATGCTGGTACTCCACGATCCAACTCCCGTCTTTCCTCGCCAGCTTCATCGGAAAATGAATATCCGTGGCGACCCACTGGTAGTACACCGCGACCTGCGCCCCTTCCTTCGTCGTGACTTCGTACAGGATCGTCGGATGCCCCTCGCGTACTTCTGTACCGATCTCCTGCCTCAACACTTCCCCGTCCAGCTTTTCACTCACCCGGAGATCCTGCTCAGGACTATAGGGCATCGTTTTGAAATGTTTCATCCGCGAGAGCAGCAACCACACGACCTGCTTGTCCTTGCGCACGATACTCACATTGACCGGCCCCATCGATTGGTGTTCGATGCGCCACATCCTATCGCGGTAATAGATATAGGCTTTGTGCGTTCGGCCATCAATCTTCGTCACTTGATCGGCGGTAAACTCCAGCGCCCAGGCCGGCAGGCCGACGGGCAGCAGGCCACACGCAATCCAGAAGACGAGACAGGTCTGACGCATCGCGGGCGATCTTACCATAGGCCCATGCTCGCTTTCTTCTGGTCGGTTAAAACCTAAACCCAGAGATACAAAATCCGCCATGTTCGTTAGATAAGTCATGAAAGAGTACGGCAATCCTGTAAGTCCTTCTCCTGTTGTCGAACACCCAGGCAAAGACAGTGCTTATTTCTTCTGTTGGAGAATGTGAAGCAGCGCCCCTGCCGCGGTGGCCCGCACGGCATCGTTCGTGTCGTGAAGCGCTTCTTTCATGAGAGGCACAAGTTCACGGTCCCCGACATGCCCGAGGGATCGAAGCGCCACAATCTTCGGACCGGGAAGCGGATCATCCGTCAAGCTGGTTAACAGGGAGATCGCACCGGGAGCATTGGCCTTGGTCGCCTTCCCAAGGGCAAAGGCCGCAGAGGCACGCATGGCTGTATCGTTCTGTTGGGCCAGTGATTGCGCGATGGCGGCCACCGTCGAGTAGGGCTGACCGAGTTGGAGCAATGCGGCAATCGCTGAAGCACGGACGGTAAAATTGCCGTCATTGAGCGCCTGCGTGATCACCGGCACCGATTCCGCCCCTCCCAGATCAGCCAGGCTCCCCAACGCCGATTCGCGTACGGCCGGAATAGGATCTTTCAATAACTGTTCAATCTGCCCCCTCGCCTCTTTTCGTCCGAGATGCCCCAACCCCCTGGCCGCAGCCCCGCGAACGGAGGGCTGCTTGTAGGTCAACGACTCGATCATTATCGAGGCGCCACGCTGGTCTTTCAAATCGGCGATCGTGCGAATCGCGTCGGCCCGATCCTCAGGATTCAGCGACGCTGAAGCCTGTAGCAATTGGGTCCAGGCTTCCTTCTTACCGAGCCTGATCAAGGCGCCATAGGCCGCGATACGAACCGTGCTGAGCTCGTCTTTAGTCGCCGATTCGACTAACGACATGACTCCTGGATCTCCCGTTTTGCCAAGCGCTTTCACCACGCGTGCCTTCACCAATCCTGCTTGATCCTCGATCGCCGCGCGCAATTTCACCGATTTCCGCCCCGCTTCGGATCGGCCGAGCCCCTCGACGGCGAGAGCACGGACTGGTCCAGACCCATCGCTCAAGCCATCCTCAAAATAGGGAACGACTTCGTCCGAATCCACTTCTTTGAGCGCGGTGTAGGCGGCCCCGCGCATTTGTTCACGCATGTCCTTCACCATAACGACAATGAACCCCAGCGCCATCTCTCGGAGGAGGGGTACCTCATCTTGCTTGAGTGCGAGTTCCAGTTTGTCATACTCGCCGAGTGCATCCTTGGGATTCCCGAGCTTGAGAAGGGAGCGGATCTTCAGCCGGCGAACGTCTGGAGCGATACTCTGCTCCTTTTCCAGCTTGGCCAACTGCTCAAGTACCTGTTCATACTGTTTCTTGTCGAAGGCCTCTTGCACATCCTTGGGAACAGATGAGATCCCAGCAGCCAGCAGCAACCGATCTGCCCCATTCCACAGAGACAACCAGGCAACTGCAACTGCGGCCAACAGACGCCAACGACACGAACGCCTGTGCAAAATCAGCTCTCTCATCGTCTCCCTATCCCCGTCCTCGCGGCATAGTCGCCGTCATGCGCTTTTTGTATCCTGGTGGCTCTTCAAAATAATAGGCCGGCTGAGAAGACAGTCTAAATCGTTGATACTCAAACGCCCACTCCCGATCCCTGCTGACAAGCTTTAAGACCACTCCCGTGTCCCGATCCACCCATTCGTAGAACCGCTCAACTCGACCATGGTGGTCCGTCTGAACTTCAAAGAGCTGAGTCGCACGACCAGCCACCGTTGCGTCGCCAGCTAGAAGTCGGTCCCGCTCCCCTGGTAAGGCGGGCCAAACCGGGAGCAGATCATCGGGGTCCAGCCCTGTCACCAACAGTTCTTTTCGCTGCGCCAGAAGATACCAGGTCTCCGATTTATCTATCCGGATGATTTCGATTGCCGTATATCCACGTTCAGTCCGAATGGCATATTTGTACTCCAGCCGCAAACGGTCTTCCTTCGCAAATACTTGTGCATGGTATTGCCGACCCTTGACAGTCTTGACCAGCGAACCAGAGAATTCTACCGACGGAATGGTTCCGTCCTCAGCTGCAGCATAGCATAGCAGCCCTTCCTGCCCCACCCACAGGACAAGCCAGAGGCAGAGCCCCCATCGGCAGGCCTTCTTATCCTCGACAAAAGACATGAGCGTTCAGTGCTGATGCTCTACGAATGGCTGGATGTCTACTGAATACCCCAGCGTGTCCGGACCGAAGCGGGGATTATCCATAACCTTGAAGGCGGAACGGTTCCCTTTCGGAGCGAGGAGGGAGAGATGCTCGACCAGCTTGCCGTCCGGCTGGATCGTAACCTTCTTTGTAACGCCAGGGCCGGTCTGAGGATGCCACGCCACCAACTGATAGGTGCCTGGCAGGATGTTCTCGATGGTGAAAGCCCCGTTCTGATCGGTCAGCGTGTAGTAGGGATTGTTGACGGCCATCGCCCAACTTTCCATATAGGCGTGGAAGCCGCATTGCATGTAGAACGTCCGCCGCCCTCTGTTCAAATAAAGCGGCCCGACCAACGACTTACCCGGTGCATGATTGTGCATTGCATGGATGTCGCCTCGTTGGTGCTGATGGTTCATGACCAACGGTGTATTAAACAACACGCGCGCACCGGCCTCGATCGAGGTTTCGTACCCTTGGATATCGTGCATGACCGGATCCATGTTGATGACTTCCACCGCATGGCCGTTCCGAACGATGGTCATGAAGGGGGCAAACTTGCAATCACGTGCTTCAATCAGAGGGACGGAGAACTCAAATGGTTTTCCCGCGTCAACACCTTCCAACAACACAATGGCATCTTTCAATCCGCCATTGTGATTCACGACGAAATCATGAAGTAGTCGCCAACCCCGTCCATTGGAAATACGTCCACAGTAGGCTGGATCGGGAAACGTGATCAGGTTGAACCCTTTAGGTTCCGGCACCGCACCATCGAGCCTGATCGTTCCTTCAACCGTTCCTCCGTGTTGCACATCGATTACGTCGTACGCGAACAACAACCCCGTACCAACGGTCATGGCCGTGAGCAATCCTGCCACCACCATGAAGTTTCCGATCCACATTCTCATGGTATTACCTTTCACGATTGACGCCTCACGGCTTCTGCAGTTCCAGAGTCGGTCTGATATCGATGAATTTACCCAATGAGCCCAACCCATAGTGCGGGTTCTCCTCGATCTCATGGGCGCTACGTCGTCCCTTGGGGGGGCTCGAATAGAAAATCGGCTTTGACCATTTGCTTAGCCGGAACCGTCACTTTCTTTTCCGTCATCGTACCCACCACAGAATGCCACGCCACCAATGTGTAGTCCCCGGGAGGCCCGTCACGAAGCGAGAAGGTCCCATCGGCCTGCGTGATGGCAAAATAGGGATTCTCGACCGCCAACCCCCAGCTTTCCATATAGGCATGGGATCCGCATTGCCTCCATCGGCTGACCCGCGAGATGTTCGTGGCTGTCGGCCCCGACATTGCGCTTGTGATGCGGGTTCATGGGCAACGGTGTGTTAAACAACACTCGGGGACCGAGATGCGAGGTTTCATAGGCCTGAATATCATGAAACACGGGATCCAGGTTCACGACATCCACCTCCGATCGATCTTTGACCACACTGACAAACGGAAGAAACCTGCAGTCCCTCGCTTCAATCGTCGGCGGTTCGAACGTAAATGGCTTCCCTTTGGTCGCATCCGTAAGCTGCACCACGGCATCTTGTAACCCGCCATCCTGTGCAATGGTAAACTCATGCAAAATGCGCCAGTCCCTACCAGTTGAAATCCTCCCGCAATAAACTTGATCAGGAAACGTGATCAGATTGAACCCTTTGGGCTTGGGCTTTGCTCCCACCATCGTCACCTTCCCGGCAATTGTCCCTCCATCGGTTACCTGAATCTCATCACAGATAGGCCCAGACAGCCGTGGTCCCCATCAGCTCCATCACACAGAAGATGAAAAGCATTACTCTCATGAGCCCTTTGAAATTCAAGATGAAATTGTCAGAGACAACACAGCTGGCATCGTATCAAAAGGATGCACCAAAGAAAAAGGGGGAAGCCGTTGGCCTCCCCCTTCTCCTGATCAGCCACATCCTGCACACAGCAGGACGCTCGATCTTACTTCGCTACGACCGGGATGATCTGCACCGGCTGCTCAACCGATGCGCTCTTCATACCTGCACCGGCGCCAGTGAGAGGCAGCAACCGTGTATCGCCGGACGGCAACACACGCACATAGCCCCATTGCCCGGACTGGGAATACGGCAATCGCTGGTTGCTGTACACATACTCACCAGGCAGGCGATAGGGTCCACCGGCCGAGGGTAGGAATGCATCGAGAGTCTCCGAGCCGGCGTACTCGACCACGCTGATGAGATCAGCGCCGCGCATAAAGGGCTCGATCGGCCACTCATGCTTTTCGACGCCGAACATCCCGTTCTGTTCATTGCTCGCCCCGATCACATGGATACGCACCGGATCGCCCGCATGCGCTTCAATGACCGGCGTAGCTGGATCCTCCGGCTTGTCCGCCTTACAGGGCTGGAACATCTTACCCAGCGAGCAGCCCTGCTCTTCGCGATATTTGTAAGGCTCCGACCGATAGTTGACGCCGGTCAGACCCGCCACATTTTGCACATAGGGCATGAAGCTCGTGCCAATGATGTTGTCCTCGTCTTGGAAGAACAACGCTACGTCGCGATAATTGGCTCGCATCTCGTTACCGGGCACCGACCGATCAATGATCACATCGGCAGCCCAGGCGTTTTTGTGGGTAAGATCGGCGCCGGTCTTTGGATCCCGATACTTGGACCCCTTCGGACCGACCACCACGGCTCCGAACAAACCGTTGCGTGGATTCGTCATCACGTTGCCCCAATCCCACACCAACGACGTAGTTTCCCCGTTGAACGGATCCGCGTAGTAGGTATAGGTCCGCTCGGCGCCAGGAGCGATCGTCTGATCGACTGAGTTGTTGCCGACGTTGGCACCCATCGAATCCTTCGGATCAAAGGCCAAACCGATCGCGGAAAAGGAGGCCTTGCCTTCCTTCATCTTGTTCTTCAGATTAACCTTGACGCAATCGCCGACATTCACACGAAGGGTAAGGGGCATCGGCTGCATACCGCTCGCCACCTTCACGATATCATCTTCCAACGCATAGATCTTCGCCTCGGGGTTGCTGATTTGGATCTTCCGCTCGAAGTCCACCTCGATGGATTCCGGCGCCTTGGCGTTGAACTTCATGGATGGATAATCCAACGCGACGACGTTGAAGGTCTTCACCGGCGCGTCAGCCGGACAGACCGGCAACGCCTTGGGAATCTCCCCCTTGATCGAGAAGCCAGCCGGGAGCTTCTTCAGATCGTTCTGCTCCTTATCGTAGACGCGGATGATGCCCCAGCCGCCCTCGGAAAACTTTGAAGACCGGCCGTTGAAATGGATGTAGTCACCCGCTTGCAACCGCGGTCCGCCGGCCTGCGGTACTACGAGGTCGTAGCGTTCGGCAATTCCGACGTGCATGGAATTCTTCCGATTTGCATCGCCCGCGTAGCGTTCGCTCAAGAACGTATGACCGGAAATGGTCCAAGTCATCGTCTCGTTCATCAGCGTATGCAACAACCGGAACACCATCGTATCTCCCGTGTAGGCACGCAGCAACGGTGTATAGGGATCGCCGTGGATCTGGCTATTAAACACCTGCGACACATCAGGATTGGTGGCCAACCTCTGAGCGATCGGAGCCGCCCTAAAGTTCAAGCCGCTCCCAGTGGTATGGGTTCCACCGTTCAGGAAGGGCATCGGCGTCATATAGAGCTTCTCCGGCATCATGAAAGAAACGGTCTTCCCCGCTTCAAGCGCCACTTCAATCGGCTGCCCAGGCGGATTGCCCGCGGTCACGATGTTGACGGTGTGCGGCACGGTGTCGTGCAACTGCACCATCAATTCACGGAAGCTGTTGTTCACCCCATGCCCCACCGGTTCGACCGTACGGATGTCCGCGATCGGACCGCTCCGGACAGGCTTCCCGGTCTTCGGGTCATGATAGGTCGATCCGACCGGCTCTGCAATAAAGGTCCCGAACCCGCCATGCGGCCACGTGGTCGCACCGAATGCATGGTCGTGCCAGAACACGGTTCCCACGTCCGCATCGACCCAGAACCGCTGACGGACGAACTCCACCGTCACGATGTCATTCGCCGGGTGATCGTTCTTCAATCCCTTGCTTAAGGTGATCGTGTTGCCGCTAATCCCTTTAATCCGTGAGATTTCGTTACCCTTCACATTGTCGGCGCCGACGAGGATCAGCGTGCCGACATGGTATTGGCCCGCATTCTTGACCGAGATCGAGGCTGCGCCCTTCTTCGCCGACGCAGTCAACACCGTGTTCATCGGAGCCGGCAGCCCCTTCTTGTTCTTCTTCTCCAACATCGTGAATGGGCGCACCGACTGCTCATAGGAGAAACCGGTGATCACGCCGTCCGAGGATTGGTTATCAAACTGCAAAAAGTGCCAGTGGGTGTTGATCTTCGACGACTGGAAGTTCGTGTAGTCGTCGTCGTCCCACTCGCTGGTCAAGGTCCAGTCCAGGCAATCGTAAATGTTGCCGCGGACAACCAAAGGATACTTCAGGTCATCATTCGCACGGATGGCCGCCTCTTCTTCATGAAGCACATAGATCAATCCGTTCGGATCGACCACCGCTGGTTCCTTGCCCTGAGCCTTGGCGATCTTGATCGGCAACTTGATGAAGTGGACATTGTAGTCCTTCCGCCCCGCATTCTCGGGACAGAGGCTCCATACGCCGTTCTCACCGGGCTTCGCCGGTTCGGTGCTCTCTTCCCCATTTGCATCCCGACGGATCATCTCCAGCCACGGCGCACCGGAATGGTTCGGGGAGAACATCACGCGCTTGCCAAAATGCGGCGTCAGATGCGGCCAAGCCACTTTACCCGTCATGGACTCAAACATAATCGGATGCCGTTTGCCAGGATGAGTGGACTTGTACTTTGGATTGTCGATTGTGCTCTCCTTCTCGCTCATCGCACGATTGCCGTCCCAGGCCCAATCCAACACCGTCGCGTCATAGGAAATAATCTGACCCTTCTCATCGTCCTTGTGCCCGGGCTTGCCCATCGTCGGCAACTGCATCGTGACCCAATCCTTCACCGTAACGATGGCCGGGTTCGTATTCCAGTTGCTTTTGCCCTTGTCGGTAATCGTAAATTGTTTGCCGAACCAATCGACGGTCTGACCGACCAACTTGTCAGACGAGATCGGAGTTTTGATCCGGCCCTTGCGATCCGGCAACTCACGGAGATCCGGCATCACGTCGTTCCGGAGATCCCCCTGCTGGATCGTGTTGTACACCCGCCAATAGCCCCACATGCCCGCCACATAATGGTGCGCGACGTGGCAGTGAAAGAGAAAGTCGCCGGCCAACTGCTGACAGAGACCGGAACCGCACTCTGTTTCCAGGTCAAGAGCCTCGGAAGGCCCGATGACTTCGACGTCGACCCGGTCCGTCTTGGTACGAATCACGGGATACTTCACCGGCCCGTTCACGGCGGTCGCCCAGAGGTTCATGTCGTCGATCGCCCGCGGGTTGCGCGGCCACCGGATGGTTCCACCGTGGGGATGGTGCGAGTGGAACACTTCAGATCCACCGTGGACCAGACGGAACTTGGCTGGATCGCCAATGTAGGAACGGGGAATCGTCGGGGAGGGATCGCCGAACGTATAGGAACTATAGCCCATAGACTCGTCTTCGAACCCGAAATACTCGTGTTGCACATGCATATTGTTGATGCCGAACGGCTCGCTACGATAGTTGATCGCGCGGCCACCCGGACGATAAGCATCGGTCAAGGGATCACGCTGCGGGAGAAAATCGCCTTTCTTGTTCAGCGGACGGAACGCTTCGTCACCGACCTCGTGGTAATAGAGCACGAATTCCCGAAAGTCAGGACCAGTCCCGTTCTTGATCATAACCTGCCAGCCACTGGAGGCTGGGGTTGCGTCACCGCTGCCGAGCGCTTCCCAATAGGACGAACCGCGTGGCTCGACCACGAAGGACCCGAACATACCCATCACCGTCAGCTCACGGTCCTGGCTGTAGGTATGGAATTGGCGGACGCCTTCCTGGGTGTTCGGATGGATGTACCACTCGAACTCGCCGGTCTTCTTTTCTTCGACGATGGAGTCGGTGTTGGTCGTCGTCGCTGCCGCGCCCGTGGCGCTCACCACCATGCTCGACCCATGAATATGCAGACTGACCGGCCCGCTGCCCTCTTCCAGCTTGTTCGAGAGCTTGATCTTGACGCAATCGCCCTGGTTGGCGCGGATCGTCAAAGGCTGAATCCACTGGGCCTGCACTCCTGGGATAATGGCGCCGGGATCGAATCCTTCCTTATCGCGGGCTTCCTTGTTCTTGGCTTCCTCCGCACGCACCTTGTCGAGATTCTCATCCAGCACATACATATAGCCGGGATAGAAATCGAGCCACTGATTCAGCGTGATCTCGACGTTGACCGCAGACACGTTGTACTGCTTTACCGGAGCCGTGACTGGACATTTCCCACCGCCTGTCAGCGCCACCGGTTCCACTCGAGGATCGGACACGAGGAGCAGATCCTGCCCGCCTGCACCATATTGATGCATCATGGCAGAAGTGTTGTACATGCCGGTATTGACACCCTGCACCTGGGGATCCTGGGCCATATGCTCCATGATCCGCTGATGCTGCTGTTCAACTTTCGCGGATCGATCGGGCTTGCCGCCCATCGCATCCTCGACGATCGTCTGACCTTTGAGTTTCTCCGCCCAACCAGGCAACTGATGGTTCATCGCGACGTGCTGCGACGGCGTCTGTCCAGGCTTTGAGGGATTCTCTGCAGATGCGAGCGGTACCCCGATGAGGGCTATCGCCGCTATCGCGCCGAGCATGCGGGTAAGCACGCAACCCCGTAGCTTGTGTATGAACATGGACCGGCCTCCTTAAAATGGTGGTAAAAAGCCACTCGCCTATCTAAATCGATACGAAAATCTCAGGTTTAGAAATGATTTGCGGGCATATCAAACCGCCCCGATGATCTAAGAAAGGGGGGGGCTTCTTCAATAAGTAGGCGGAAGATACTGAACTTCACATATGCTGTCAACCCCCCCCGCATAGCCTCTTGCTGTTGCTGATACGGCCCGCCCTTCCGCTCGAGCTAAGTCCCGCACCGCATAGACGCATGCGGCATCCAACCTCTGAGGTCTGAGAGTTTCTTCTTCAATGCGCGCCCCTCCGCTTCTGTGCGATAATGGCGGCTATGCCTCTGAAGCGTTGGTTGGTGGGCGATCCACTCAAGAGCACTCAGTTAGTCCACGAACGGTTGTCGAAAACTATCGCGCTTGCGATCCTTTCCTCCAACTCAATCTCATCCGTAGCCTATGCCACAGAAGAAATCTTGTTGGTGCTGGTCCTTGCTGGAACAGCCGCCATTGCCTGGTCCATTCCTGTCAGCCTTGCGATTTTGTTTCTCATCGTCGCCCTGACCCTTTCCTATCGCCAAATCATTTACGAATACCCGGAGGGTGGCGGAGCCTATGTCGTCGCCCGCAATAATTTGGGGGTGCAGCCGTCGCTGATCGGCGCGGCAGCGTTGATGATCGACTATGTCCTCACGGTGGCCGTCAGCGTGGCGGCAGGCATCGCGGCCCTGACCTCGGCCGTACCGAGCTTGTTCGAGTATCGCGTAGCCCTCGGGCTTGCCGCCATCATCTTTATTATCGTCATCAATCTGCGCGGCGTGAGGGAATCGGGGAAATTCTTCGCCGTCCCCACCTTCTTTGGCATCGGCGTCATCGGAGTGATGGTAGGGGTCGGAATCATCCAGACTCTGTTCGGACAAGCTGATTCGTTCTCGCCAGACCACCGGACAGCGGTCGAAGAGTTGACGATATTTTTGATCCTTAGATCAGTCGCAGCCGGCTGTACAGCCGTGACCGGAATGGAAGTCGTCTCGAACAGCGTGAAAGCCTTCCGCCCGCCGGAATCCAAGAATGCTTCGGCCACCATGATTTGGATGTCGCTGATTCTGGCATCGCTATTTATGGGTATCACCTTTCTGGCTTCCCACGGTGGGATCCAGCCCAAAACGGACGAGACAATCGTTTCTCAATTAGCCCGTATTACATTTGGTAGCGGAGCTCTATACTACTCGATCCAGGCTGGAACGATGCTGCTGTTAATTCTTGCCGCCAACAGCGCCTTCGCCGCCTTTCCCCAGCTTGCTTCGATCCTGGCGCGCGACGGCTACATGCCTCGCCAGATGGCGACCTTCGGCGACCGCTTGGTGTTCTCGAACGGGATCATCGTTTTAGGGATCATCGCCTGTTTCCTTCTGGTCCTCTTTCACGGCGACACGCACGCCTTGATCCCGCTCTACGCCGTCGGCGTGTTCATCTCCTTCACCCTGTCCCAAACCGGCATGGTGCGCCGATGGCTGACCAAGAAGGGACCCCATTGGCAAACGAAACTGATCGTGAACGGCGTAGGCGCCGTCACGACCGGCGGCGGTATCATCATCATTTCCAGCACCAAATTTACACATGGCGCATGGATCGTCTTTCTTCTCATTATTCTATTGGTCTTTATGTTCCGTTCGATCCGCTCGCACTACAAGGCCGTCACTGAACAGATCGCGCTCACGCGTGATCACCGCCCCCCGCTTCCACGACGCAATGTCGTCGTCATTCCCATCAACGGCGTCAATCAAGCGGTCATTCGCGCGGTCGATTACGCACGCAGCCGTCCCGGAGAGATTCAGGCGGTGATGGTGGATGTGGATGCAGAATCCACGGCGCGCATACAAATCCAGTGGGCCCAATGGGGCTGTGGTGTCCGGTTGTCGGTGTTACCCTGCCCATATCGTTCTGTCTTGAGCTCCTTCCTCGACTACGTCGAGGAGCTCTTGAAAAAGGAGCCGGATACCTGGGTGACCGTCGTGATCCCGGAGATTCTGCCCGCCCATTGGTGGCAGGGCATCCTGCACAACCAACGCGCGCTGCTCCTCAAGACAGCGCTGCTGTTCAAAGAGCGAGTCATCCTGACCGATGTCCCCTTCCACCTCAAGAGGTAACCGTGAAGCGTGAAACGTTAAACGTCAAACGTCAAACGAGGTGTCGACGCCTCGGTCTGTTCGTATTGGCAGCTTACCTCATTCTCGCAGCCCAACCGGTTCTAGCGTTGAAAATCGTCGAACCGGCGGAAGGGGCGAAGCTAACAGCGGGAAAAACCGTCACAACCAACGTGGACCTCGGAAAAGATTCCGGCATCATCCAAGTCCGCTACTATTGGTATGGCGAACAGGATGACACCCTGGTAGAGCAGGAGGACGCCACAGCCACCGGATCGATCGTTGCGCCCGTCGCGTTGATCACACGCGCCGACCATGATCCGGCCTTCGGCGGCCCGCTGCGGGTCCCGAAAGACGGCATCGGGCCGATGCGTTTGCTGGCGGTCGCAGAAATTTCTCGTGGGCGCTTAAGCACCAGATCCGTCTTCGACGAAATTGTCGTACAAGTCGAACCTGCCGCTACCCTCACCACCATCGACTTTGAAACCGACAAGCCCTTGCAACTCGGACGCGCCGGCCAATCCTCTGCATTCGGCCACGTAGACTCCCTGGGCAAGATTTTCGAACTACCGGTCGCAGGCGAATTCACCGATGGCGTGACCCGCCGAATCAGCACACCGGCCAGCGGCACCAGTTACAAGTCCTCCAATGACCGGGTCATCAAGGTCTTGAAGGATGGCCTAGTGCAGATTGCCGGAAACGGCAAAGCCACGCTCACAGTCACGAATCGCGGCAAGCAGGCTCAGCTCGACGTAGAGGTGAACGTCAATGACGAACCAAATGAACCGCCGATCGCCGACGCAGGAATGAACAAGACCGTGAAGGCTGGGTCGAAGGTGAAGCTGAGCGGATTGAAAAGCCGCGATGCGGAAGGTGAGGCACTCTATTATTCCTGGAGCCAGGTACGGGGCAACAAGATCGCGATGCTGGACGTGGATAACGCCGAAGCATCGTTCCTTGCGCCGACCGTATCGGAAAAACGGACATACCGGTTTAAGCTGAGGGTGACGGATAAGAAGGGGGCGGATAGCGCGCCGGCGTTTGTCGATGTGGTTGTTGAACCCTAAAAGGCAGGGGCGACTGAGATGCTCTCCTTGCTCGCGCAACGCGCGGCCTCGGAAGGATGAGGAGGGAGTGACCAGGTGCCCTTCTTGCTCGCAGAACGCGCACGGTGAAAAGGATAGGCAGGGAGTACCCATGCTGGTCCTGTGCTCCCGGAACGCGCGCCCTGAGAAGGGCCTCGTTCGACGGCCGCACGTAGACCAACATGGGTGCCCCCTGCCAAGAGTGGAAAGAAAGCAAGCTTTGAAGGGTCAA
>JAABQN010000008.1 GCA_011391455.1 Nitrospiraceae bacterium | reverse complement strand
AGGGTCAATTAGATGGATGGTGCTCGTTCCATGCGCGCAGTAAAGGGCAGCCTCGACCACTTCCTTTAAAAGAGGCATGAAAGCCGGAAACCCTCGTTGGACGCGCGCAGGTTGAGAGCACCCAGTCGCTCCTACCAATGAATGATCTCCGAACTCACTTCGAAAGAACCCACGCACAGGCACACTTATAGTAGGGTTGGCTGTCTTACTCGGAATGATGAACGCGATTTTTCCAGAACCAGGTAATACAACTACCGCTCACACTCTGGAGAAAGAGTAAATCAAAAAAGAACATGCTCAGGGAAACTACTATAAAGAATTTCCAACTAGGAGCCTCTTTGAGAAATCACGTTACACTCAATCGCACTGGTCCGTAAGTTTGGCAGGTTTTTCGGAGATCTTCGACACTGCAACAAGTTAGCTTCAACAGTCCGGGCTAGCGATATTTCCCATCCCAGAGTGCATCTAAGAACTCTCGATATGGCAGCACGGTTATTCCATCGACTGTGCGGGCACGCGACTCCAGGCAGACACACAGGTAGCGCTTGAACTGTTTCTCCTCGGCCAGCACGCGCAGGGACTTCAAATCATGCGGCGAAACGTTCTTCTTGGCTTTCACCTCGATCGCCGTATGATCCCCGAGGATAAAGTCCACTTCGAACCCGGATGTCGTCCGCCAATAGGCGAGAGGCTCACCGGACATGTAATCGCGGTAACTGAGCAGCTCGTGCATGAGATATGTCTCCATCGCTTCTCCGAACTCGGGTGTACCCGGACGGAACTCGCGCCCCTGCAGCGCTGCGACGACTCCAACGTCGAAGAAATAATACTTTGACGAGACCAGCGGTTTTCGTTTTCGTGACTGTCGCCAGGCCGGCAGTTCATGGAGGATCAGCGTGTCTTTCAGGATGTCGAAGTATTCATACACGGTCGTGCGCGGCACCTGCGCGTCATTGCCGACGTTTGTAAAGTTGACGATGGTTCCGTTACAGAGGGCGGCCACCTTGAGAAACCGGCTGAATGCCGGCACATTCCGCGTGGCGCCTTCGGCGACGATTTCTTGTTGGAGATAGGCTCCGGCATAGGCATCAAGGTCCGCGCGCGGATCGTCAGACAGATACACCGATGGCAACAACCCGTTCGCAATTGCCCGCTCCAAGTCGAACCGATTTCCCAGTTCTCGATACGTTAACGGATGGAGATATTTGGTTCTGGCTCGTCCTCCGAGAAGGTTCACTCCGCCCCGACGCAACTTGCGGGCGCTGGAGCCCGTCAGCAGAAAACGGATGCCCCGCTGTTCGATGAGACGATGTACCTCGTTCAAAAGTTCAGGGAGCCGCTGGATCTCATCGATCACCACAAGGCGGTCCTTTCCTGTGATTTCCTCCGCAAGGCGTCCGGGATTATGACTCAGGGCCAAAAAGACCGACGTGTCGAGCAGGTCGTACACGCGAACGCCTTTTAGTCCATGTGCGATGAGAGAGGACTTGCCGGTCTGGCGAGGGCCGAGGAGAAAATACGATTTCTTCTCCAAGAGAACCCGGAGATCCAACAGACGATCGATATAGGGCAAATTGTCCATCATCCGTGGCGATTATAATTCACGTCGCCAGTTTCGTCAAATGTCATGCCAAATGACGACTCAGTCGTCATGAAAGCCAGACGCGCGAGGATGCAGGCTAGACTCTCCCCAACCGCACTGGCCCGTAGGTTTGGCGGGCTTGCTGGAGTTCCTTGATATGACGTCGGAGGGCTGGGCCGAATTTGGAGGCTAGGACTGCTTTTCTGTGGGGCGCAATGTTGTGCTCGACCTGCTCGATCGATTCTTCCAACTGCTTGACCAGTCGTTGGCCTGAGCCGGTGAGCCACTTGAGGTGCCAGCTGGCGTACTCCAAATCCTGGATCGAGTAGCGGACGGATTCCACTTCCTCAAGACAGCGAAACCGGGCTCGCTGCAGATCGCGCTGGGTCAGTCCTGCTCTCTTCCATCTTGTCGATCCACCCACCCCGGATGCCCACGTCGAGAGCCGCTCGAAGAGCATCGCTCCCATGGTAAACGTGAAGGCCGCGTGGAGAATGCCTCGTAGCGGACGCAAGCTGCGGCGCCAGGGGGAATAGAAGATCTGCTGGTTGTGATCCCCGTGATAGAGAATCTGTTTACGCAACAAAAGATTTAAATGGTGATGGCTGTTCTCGTGGATCACATCATCGATCAGATCGAGATTGTCCCGGTCGAAGCAGTTGATAAAGGAGAGCCCAGGCCTGTGGCGGTAACTGAAACTCACGACGCCCTTGGCCTTGAGCGGGATGATTCTGGAGGTCATGAGCCCGAGCACCTCCTGCCCTTCCGGCCAGGCCTCTTGTACGACTATCCAGGCCTGCTTGATTCGTTCCACTTGATCGGCTGATGTGGCAGCTACGGTACGAGGCTGTCGATCCTTCCCATAGACGAGCGTCGGCCCGACTGTGACGGCGCCAGATTGTGTCTCCGTCGCTACGATCGGCGACCGGTACGTCCAACTCCACTCCAACCGATTGCCTCGCTTTATGCACAGCGGCATCTCGGTTTGCCCGATCTTCAGGGACAGATCGTGCGGAGTGACAAGAATAGTGGCTTGACCGGATGATTGTTTCAGGGCTCTCTTCACCGAGGGAGGAGCCTCGTAAATATC
>JAABQN010000088.1 GCA_011391455.1 Nitrospiraceae bacterium | reverse complement strand
AACGGCCTATGGGTACCGCAATGCGCAGGTCACGGTGATTGCTCCTACCGGCACGATCGGGCTCGTGATGGATTGTGATACGACAGGCATCGAGCCGGATTTTGCGCTTGTGAAATTCAAGAAATTGGCCGGTGGAGGCTATTTCAAAATCATCAATCAAAGCATACCCGCTTCCCTCAGAACATTGGGGTATGCCGAACCGCAGATTCAGGACATCGTGAACTATTGTGTCGGCCGGCAAACCTTGCAGACCGCACCATTCATTAACCATGAGAGCCTGAGACAGAAGGCATTCGACGATGCCGCGCTCGCCAGAATGGAAGCCGGTTTGGCTCAGGCCTTCGAGATCCAATTTGTGTTTAACAAGTATGCATTGGGTGAAGATTTCTGCCGGGAAAAGCTTGGATTGACCGACGCACAATTGAGCGAGTCAAACTTCAACATGCTGAAAACGCTGGGGTTTACACAGGAAGAAATTGCCGCTGCCAACGATTATTGCTGCGGCACCATGACGGTGGAAGGAGCCCCATATCTCAAAGCCGAGCATCTTCCAATCTTCGATTGTGCCAACCGCTGTGGCCGGATCGGTCAGCGATATATCGCCGTCGATGCGCACATCCGCATGATGGCGGCGGCTCAGCCGTTCATCAGCGGCGCCATCAGCAAAACGATCAATATGCCGGCCGATGCCACGCTTGAAGAAGTGAAATCATCCTATTTATTTGCGTGGAAGAGCATGGTCAAGGCCGTGGCTCTGTATCGCGATGGCTCGAAGTTGAGTCAGCCGCTATCAGCCTCAACAGACAGCGGCAGGACCGTCGAAGCTTCGTCGGAAATATTGGCGATTGCGGAAAAGATCACGGAACGAGTGTTGGTACGGTACCTGGCAAAGCGCCGGCCGCTTCCGGCCAGACGCAATGGGTACACGCAGAAAGCCGTTGTCGGAGGGCACAAGCTCTATCTACGCACGGGTGAGTATGAGGATGGTACTTGCGGCGAAATTTTCCTCGATATGCACAAAGAAGGGGCCGCATTCCGCAGCCTCATGAACTGTTTCGCCATTGCTATTTCACTGGGCCTCCAACATGGCGTCCCCCTTGAGGAGTTCGTCGAAGCCTTCGTGTTTACCCGCTTCGAGCCGAATGGGCCGGTCAAATTGAACGATCGGATTAAAATGTCGACGTCGATCATCGATTACATCTTCCGAGAGCTTGCCGTAACCTACCTTGACCGCTATGACTTGGCACAGGTCCAGGAAGAGGATCTTAGAATGGACTCCGTCAAGATGGACGAGCAGGATCCTGAATGTGTCGATGAGGAAGCCACTCCTGAGACGCTGGCTTCGGCCTCGATCAGCACGGAGATGTTTCCATCTCGACGCGGGGCGATACCCCGTCACAAGGGTAATGGCCAAGGAAATGGAAACGGTAATGGTAACGTAGCCCATTCCGTCGAGCTGAAGCGTGAAACGTTGACCTTGACGGCCATACAAATGGCGCGCCAAAAAGGCTATGAGGGAGATCCCTGCTCCGAGTGTAAGCAGTTCACCATGGTACGAAACGGGACCTGTCTTAAGTGCGAAACCTGCGGCACCACCAGCGGCTGTTCGTAGGAGGGAGGACTCAATGAGTACGGTGCTTCGCGAGCAAGGGATTGTCACAATCCATGATCAGGTTGTCAGTCTGGTCGCGCAACGATGGGCGAAGGCCTTTCATTGTAAGGTCACGATCCGTACCGGTCTTGAACAAAATCCCTGGGCTGACCCTCAGCAACAGTGCGATATCGTCGGGTGGAGGGTGAGCTCTTCCGGCAACACGGTGGAATGGATGGCTGAGGTGGAAACTGATGATTCGATGAGGGATGTCTCAAGCGTTTCAGAGTGGAAAGAAGCAGTTGTGCGCGGTATCCCATTCTATTTGCTCGTGCCACGTGGCCTCAAGCAGTCGGCGCAAAACTTGGCAGAGAAGGGCTCTGTCCCCGTTAGCGGTATCTATGAGTACACGTTTGTAAACGGTTTGTGCCAGGTGCTGTAGCAGGTTAAGCAAGCGAGGTAGGCTGAGGTCCAGGTTGAGCGAAGATTCGGCGCTAGGGAGTAAGTTCCATGCCCACAACGACACAATTGGTCATTCGGGGTTTGAGTAAGCCTGGTGTCATGGCTCAAGTAGCCAGGGTCTTCGGTGAGGCGAAGGTCAACATCAAGGCCTTTTCTGCTCCAGAAGTCACTGGAACGGGAAAGCTGAGGCTGTTGGTCTCGGATCTGGAAGGGGCTCGCGCGTTGCTGAAAGCGGAAAAAATCAAGTTTACTGAGGAAACTGCTTTATTGCTGAGCCTCGAAAATACACCGGGGGCGTTGAAAGAAGTGGCGGATCTATTGACCAAGGCTCGCATCAATATTAAATGCGGCTATTGCACCCCATCCCGCGAGGGAAAACGTGCAATCGTGGTCCTGACAGTTTCAAACACAGCAAAAGCGCTTAAAGTTCTGCAGGCTCAATCCCTCGACGAGTTCTAGGCATGTCTAGAGGACCTCAGGCCTGCTGGTCCCGCTGGCCGGTCCTTCTTCTTGTGATCTTCCTGGCCAGCGTTCTGGCGACTTGCAGCGGCGTTCCTAAACCTACCTATTTCCCAGGCTATCCTGTTGGATTCGTCGAGCGCGGCGTCGCCTCATGGTATGGTCCTGGCTTTCATGGGAACAAGACGGCAAATGGCGAACGGTATGACATGCATCAGCTCACGGCTGCTCATCGGACCCTGCCGCTCGGTTCCATTGCGGTGGTTCGATCGATGAGCACTGGCCGGCAGGTGACCGTCCGGATTAACGATCGCGGTCCCTTTGCCAGAGGCAGGGTGCTCGACCTCTCACTTGCCGGGGCCCAGGCGCTGGAGATGACCGGGTCTGGAACCGACGAGATTGAGTTGCGAGTGGTTGGGTATCAAGGGAAGCTTGCCGATGTGGGGGCTTTACGAGTGCAAGTCGGATCCTTTTCCGATCAACAGAATGCGCTCAACCTCTTGGAGCGCGCAAAGCCTTTCTATCCAGTCAGTCGAGTCCAGGTTGTCGATCTGCCGGAAGGCAAGCGATATCGAGTTCAGATCGGTCAGTTTTCCAGGGAAGCCCAGGCAGAAGCCGCTGCCTCCCATCTAGAATCCTTGCTTGGGCTCCAGGCTCTTGTTTTTCGAGACGACTCACAATGAAGCTCCCCGCAGCAGCCTACTCCGCCGAAGCTGCAGCTTCGGCTGCGAAGGCCAGAAGTTGCGGGGTATCCTGCGAAATTCTCCGAAGCCGTCACCCTCCTTCGCCAAGGCTACGGAGGGTTCTCCTCGCCTTCATCCCCGCAGCAAGCTGCGGGGTATTCGGCGAAGGAGAATAAATAGCGCCAGCGTGATTAAATAATCCTTCCGAATACTTCAATTTTTCTGCGGACATGCAATGCAACTATTTGATATCGTGACGTGTTTTCAGCATAAGCTTGCTCGCAACTCCATCCGTATGGTACATCTACAGCTTCATGGATACAGGTCCGATAGGTTCCTATCACGGTATTTCGTTCCACCAAATCGTGCATTGCCGGTTTAAGGCAATAGGGGGTACCCCTGGACTCTCGGGTATTCCAGACCGACCGGCCTAGTTGGTCGCCTCTAATACAGTGCAATCCATGGATGTTCTAATCCTCTTGGGTCTTATTGTTCTTTCTGCTGTGATATCCACGGCCGAAATCGGCTTCTTTTCGGTCAATTCAACAAAGCTGAAGGCGCTGGCCCAAACTGGGAATACTCGGGCAAAGCTAGCCCTCCATCTTCGTAGTGACCCTCAAAAGCTCCTCTCAACCATTTTGGTGGGCGACCGTTTGGTCGGGGTGGCGACGCCGATGTATGCCACCTTTCTGACCCTGAGTATCTACGGCGGTCAAACGTTTTTCGACGAGGCGATTGCGGTCATGGTCGGCCTGCTGACCTTTGTCCTCCTGGTAGCGGTCGATGTGATCCCTAAAACATTAGCCGCCAAGTTTTCGGTTCCGGTCACGCTGAACATGGCCTACCCGGTCTACGGGGTTCAGTTATTGCTCAAGCCCCTTTTATTTGTGATCGTGCCGATGATCTATAAGCTGACAGGAGGGAAAGGTCTGACGCTTCCCCTCGTGACTGAAGAAGAGCTGAAGATCATGCTGGACGAGGGAGGCAAGACCGGGACTATAGAGTTCGAGAAGGTGAAAATGATTAAGAACGTTTTTCAGCTCAAAGACATTACAGCTGAAGACGCGATGACCCCCCGTCTCTATGTCTTTTCATTGGATGGTAACCTATGCTTGAAAGAGGCTCAGGAGCTCCTCTATAACTCGAAATACTCACGGATCCCAGTGTATGACGGGACGCACGATAACATCACGGGCATTCTCTACAAGACGAGGGCATTGACCGAACTTGCCAAGGGTCAGAATGAGTCGAAACTCAAAGACATTGCCTATCCCCCGCTGTTCGTTCCCTCAGGCAAGACGGCGGACGATCTCATGAAGCAGTTTCAGCAGGAAAAACGGCATATGGCTGTCGTGGTCAATGAGTTTGGCGGTGTCATGGGGATTGTCACGCTTGAAGATCTTCTCGAAGAAGTCGTCGGGGAGATCATGGACGAAACCGATATCACGGAAGAACTGATCAAACGGTTAGGGAAAAATCATATCCTTGTTCATAGTAGAACCGAAGTGCGCAAGGTTAATGATTTCCTGAAAGTCGATCTCGGCGATGAAGCCGTGACGATCGGTGGCCTTATTCAGCAGGAGCTTGGCCGGATTCCCAAGGTTGGAGAAGAGGTGCGGATCGCCAACTGCCGGATCCTCATCCATGAAGCCGAGCCACGATCCATCCGCAGCGTTCAAATCTTTCGCGAAGAAAAATCGCCGGCTCAAATCGAGACCCCGAACCTCGACCTCGTCAGCTAGCTCACATTATTCATGACGGTTCGTCGCGAAATCGCTGAGCCGCGTCGCGAGACCAGCGCGCGGAGCCTTGAGGTTCCGATGCGTACTCGTGTAGTACGCTGAGGGTCTGAGAGGCGAGCCCGCTGGCCGAAGGCGTGTCGTAGCAGCGGATCGGCGATTGCAGCAGAAGCGCTCATGAATTATTCGGGCTATGCTCTTTCTCGTCCTTCCCGATCAGGGAAGCAAACTCCTGTTCGGTCAAAATTGTCACCCCCAGCGTACGGGCTTGGTCCAGTTTTGATCCAGGGTCTCGTCCCGCCACCACATAGGATGTTTTCTTACTCACGCTTGAGGACACACGCCCTCCCACTGTTTCCACCGCCTGCTGCGCGCTGTCTCGCGTGAAGCGATCCAGTCCCCCTGTGAATACAAACGTCTTCCCCGCGAGCGGAGATGGCATTCGATTGCCCGTTGCCATTCCCGGGGCAACTTGTACGCCGAATTCCTGGAGTTGTACGATGATCTCCCGGTTGCGCGGCTCAGACCAATAGGCCGCCAAGCCTTCGGAAATCTCAGGACCGATCTCCCGAATTTGCTGAAGGCGCTCCCGATCCGCCGACATGATCTCATCGAGAGACCCAAACTCACGGGCCAGGACTTTGGCGATATGCTGTCCGACTTGCCGGATCCCTAACCCCATGAGAAACCGATCAAGCGAAACGGTTTTGCTGCCCGCAATCGATTCCAAGAGGAGGGTGGCGGAGCGATCGGCAAACCCATCAAGTTTGACGAGGTCGTCTTTGGTCAGACGATAGAGGTCGGCGAGCGATCGTACCAGTCCTTGCTCAACCAGCTGCGCCACGGTCTTCTTTCCCAACCCTTCAATGTTGAGCGCATGTTTGGATGAAAAGTGTTCGATAGTTCCCTTCAATTGAGCGCCACAGATCAATTGACCGGTACAGTAGAAGTAGGCGCCCTCGCGGCCGACGGCCGATCCACAAACGGGGCAGCGTTCCGGCATGCCAAAGGGTGCGGATCGGTGCTCACCAGAGACCGGAACCCGTTCGGCAATGGCGGGAATCACATCGCCGGCCCGTTCCACTTTGACGGTATCGCCGATCCGAATGTCTTTCCGTGCCACTTCATCGGCATTGTGCAACGTGGCTCGGCTGATGGTCACACCACCGACCTCCACCGGTTTTAACAATGCGACGGGTGTCAGAGTGCCGGTTCTTCCGACAGAGACGGCGATGTCCTGCACGATGGTGATTTCCTTACGCGGCGTAAATTTGTAGGCGATGGCCCATCGTGGGCTGCGAGACTTCATGCCGAGGCGGCTCTGCCAGTCCCGGCGATTCACCTTCACCACCATGCCATCAATTTCATAGGGCAGCTGATCCCGCATCGATTCCGTTTCGCGATGAAAGGCCATTACCTCGACAATCGAAGCACACTGCCGTCGAAGCACAGGCACCGGGAGACCCCATTGGGACAACGTCTCCAGCTCATCCCAATGTGTCGGTGGGACAGTCCCGGATGCGGCCATGATTTCGTAGCAGGTCACAACCAATGGACGGGCTGCGGAAATTGTGGAGTCCAGTTGCCGGAGCGAACCGGAGGCTGCATTGCGTGGATTGGCAAAGGCGTCGCCTCCCTGTTCGGTGATCCGGCGATTCAACGTTTGGAAATCGTCGAGGCGCATATACACCTCACCCCGCACGACAAGATGGTCGGGGAGGCCTGATTGCGTTTGCAATTGCAGCGGGAGGGAACGAATCGTGCGAAGATTCACGGTCACATCCTCACCGGTCGTTCCATCGCCTCTGGTCGCTCCTCGGGTGAACATTCCATGGTTGTAGACCAGTTCAACCGATAACCCATCGAACTTTGGTTCCGCGCTGTACTCAACGGCAGGGGTTTCCAGTTCGCGTTTCATCCGTTGATCGAATGCCTGAACCTCCTCCTGATCGATAATCGAGTCCAGGCTGAGCATCGGCTGCTCGTGGGGAACCTTGATCAGCGACTCAAGCGGCGGCGCGCCGACCCGTTGTGAGGGAGAGTCTGTCGTCACCAACTCAGGGTGGGCCTGTTCCAGTTCGATCAACTCTCGAAAAAGGCGATCGTATTGGGAATCGGAAATCTCCGGGCGATCCTTGACGTAGTATAGATAGTCATGGCGCCTGATTTCGCCCTTGAGGGCATTCAGTCTGGCAAGAATATCGGCGTGGGCCATATCGACTGGATGGTGACGAACAGAGGACGCGACGGTTCCGACCGTACCATAGGGCGATGGAGTGGGTCAAACGACAACGGCGCCATATTCGCTTTGACTTTCACCGCGATAGACACTATTGTAATTGACATAATTGAGTCAATTTCTCATTGACAGGCAGCCAGTGTCTACACCTTGCTACAAGAGGAAAACTCCCGCGCAACCGTTGGAGGGGCATTCATGAAAGGGGAGAATTGCGTGAAGAAATTGATGTCAGTATCCAGTTATCGAATCGTCACCATTATTTGTGGAGGGCTGTTGTTGGGCGGGTGTGTGATGGCAGAGAAGTACGATGCGGAAAAGGCGCGCAGCTTGAATTTCCAACGCCTCCTTGCCCAGGAAGAGAAGCGAACGGGTGAGCTCGATAGTGAAGTGAAGCGGAGTAAAAATGAATTGATGGAGTATGAAGCCAAGAATCGTGAACTCACGGCGCAGATGCAAACCGTTCGCGAACAAATGACCCGCGCGCAGGAAGAAGCCGAGGCCATGAAGGAGTCTGCCCTACTGGAACGCAGAGCCAAAGCCGATATGAAGCGTGTGCTTAAACCGATGCGCAAGGGACTGCCGACCGATTCGGCGTCCGATGCCGTGGATCTGAACGCGTCGGCTCTTGGGGTCGCTCCGGCTGTGCCAGGGTCGGCAGAATCGTCACTGAGAGGCACGCAATCATCCAACGCCCATGTCGTCAAGCCTGGTGAAACGCTCTATCGAATCAGTCGGAGGTATGGCGTCACGGTTGACAACATTAG
>JAABQN010000087.1 GCA_011391455.1 Nitrospiraceae bacterium | reverse complement strand
GCGGTTCCACTCCGGTCCCAGAAACCGGCGTGAGATCATCACGCAGGCGGAGGGCCAGCTGGTGGAACGTTAGAAAGTGTATGTTGAGAAATGCGCGCGGCTCATGACGGGTGAGTACTTCTTTGAGCTGCTCGACCAGAGAGGCCGAAGGGACAATGACGGCGAGCGGAGCAAAGGGATTGCCGGTCTTAGAGGAGCGAATGTCCTCGACTAGGGCACGATCGAGAACTGGATGAAAAGGCCCGGTGACAATGCGAAGCATCTACATAAAAAAATGGTAAATGGTGGATGGTAAATGATGAATTTTGAATGTCGGAGTAACGCTAAATCATCGTTAACCATTCACCATTGAACATTTAACATTCCTTGTGCTATCCCGTTTCAGGCCCCATCAGTTCACCGTTGCAATCCATACAGCCCCAGTCGCCATCGATGAACCCCATCGGGTCGCCGCACATAGGGCACTCGGGAGGAGGCCCCTTGTCCAGGACAGGGAGCACGGGTAATTCAAAATCGTCGTCGTCATCGACCATGGAACGGTCCTTCCCCTACTCGCGCGGTTTCATCTTGAGTAACAAGGCCTTTTCGGCACTTTCCCGGCTCGGCACACCGACGAACGTCAGCCGTCCATCGATAATCGTGGCCGGCACAGCTCTGACCGAATGCCGATCGGCAAGGCTTCGTCCATCCTCTGTGGTGATATCAACCTCGCGATAGCTGAAGCTATATTTGACTCGCAACTGTTTCCACAGGCTCTTTGCCGAGGGGCAGGCCCCGCAGCTTGGTGAGACTAATAGCAAAATGTTCGGCACCGGTTCCCTCCAATGATTGCGGGCAATCTTAGCACCGGATCGAATGAGGCAGCAAGCGAAGGGATGAGCAGGCGATAGCCCACAGATGGTCTTGCAAGCTGGCTGCCGGCATGATACCGTGCCAAGGTTCTAACGCTTAGGGGCCGTCTCCTCTCCGCATAATCTCGTGCGTGGAGGAACAGTATTAAATTCATATCGGCGTCACGGACGTCGCTCGACTTGAGAATAAGGGGGCCAGTCCCCCTCGCCTGCGTCGTAGGCGCTCTGCAAGTCTTGAGGGGAGGTGAAGGCATGGGAGTGGTTTCGATCAAGGAACTGTTAGAAGCAGGAGTCCATTTCGGGCACCAGACGAACCGGTGGAACCCAAAGATGAAGAAGTTTCTCTTTGGAGAACGCAACGGCATCTACATCATCGATCTTCAGCAAACATTGGCCCGGATGGAGCAAGCCTATGCCTTCGTCCGTGACACAGTGGCCGCCGGCCAAACGGTGCTGTTTGTCGGAACCAAGCGGCAAGCCGCTGAGATCCTTCAAGAAGAAGCCTTACGCGCCAACATGTTCTTCGTCAACCAGCGCTGGCTCGGCGGGATGCTCACGAACTTCCAGACGATCCGGAAGAGCATCGATAAGATGAAGAAGATGGAGACCAAGCTGGCGGACCCCAGCCAATACGGCCTGAAGAAAAAAGAAATCATGAAGATGCAGAAAGAGATCGTCAAGCTCCAGAAGTATCTGAGCGGCATCAAGGACATGCGCGGCGTCCCAGGAGCCGTATTCGTCCTCGATACCCGCATCGAACACCTGGCCGTGCAGGAAGCGAAGCGGTTGGAAATTCCAATGATCGCGATCCTGGACTCGAACTGCGATCCGGACCACATCACTTACCCGATCCCTGGAAACGACGACGCGATCCGCTCCATCAAGCTCATCACCTCTCTTATTGCCAACGCCTGCATTGAAGGCGCTCATTTGAGGACACAGCGCGACGAAGCGGAGTTCAAACCCGTTCCCCCAGTAGGAGACAAGGCCGCGGCCGTCAGCTTGGCGAGCGCCCCGGCTGCTTTATAGCGCCGGACATCGCAGGCTTCGACAACATTACTCACTGTTGATCAAGAAGGACCGTCACGTATGGCTGGATCAAGTCAGCTAGTCAAAGAACTGAGAGAAAAAACCGGCGCCGGCATCCTCGATTGCCAGAAAGCGCTCACCGAGAATAGCGACGATATGGAGAAGGCCATCGACTATCTGCGCCAAAAAGGCTTGGCCGCCGCGCTGAAAAAGTCCGGCCGCGAGACCAACCAAGGTCTCGTGCATGCCTATATCCACATGGGCGGGAAAATCGGTGTGCTCATCGAGGTCAACTGTGAAACCGACTTCGTGGCCCGTAATGAAGAGTTTAAATCGTTCGTCAACGATCTGGCCCTCCAGGTCGCTGCCGGGAAGCCCTCCTATGTCAAACGGGAGGAGATTCCCGCTTCGCTCATCGAGAAAGAGCGATCGATTTATGAGGGACAGGCCAAAGAAATGGGCAAACCCCCGGCTGCATGGCCGAAAATCGTCGATGGCAAGCTGGAAAAGTTCATTCAGGAAAGCTGCTTGATTGAGCAGTCCTTCGTCAAGGATCCCGCCGTCACCATTAAGGATCTCCTTGCGCTGAAGATTGCAAAAATCGGTGAGAACATGAACATTCGCCGCTTTACACGGTACCAATTAGGCGAAGCATGAGCTCTGCCAACTATCGGCGCATCCTCCTCAAAGTGAGCGGAGAGATGTTGGCCGGTGAGCAGGGCTACGGCATCCAACCATCCATCCTTGAAGGCCTCGCTTCGGAAATCGCCTCCGTCGTGGCGCTCGACATCGAAGTCGCCGTGGTCATCGGCGGCGGCAATATCTTCCGCGGTATTGCCGCCAGCGCGTCCGGCATGGAACGCGCCTCCGCAGACTACATGGGGATGCTCGCAACCGTACTCAATGCATTAGCTCTCCAAAATGCGCTCGAGCGCGCCGGCGTTATCACCCGAGTCCAGTCCGCAATCGAAATGCGCCAGCTGGCCGAGGGGTATATCCGCCGGCGCGCCATTCGCCATCTTGAGAAAAAACGCGTCGTCATCTTCGCGGGCGGCACGGGAAACCCTTACTTCTCAACCGATACCGCAGCAGCGCTCAGGGCGATGGAGATCGGCGCCCAGGTCATCATGAAAGGGACCAAGGTCGATGGCATCTACGATGCCGACCCTGTCAAGAATCCCACCGCCAAGAAATATCAGACCATCTCATTTCTCTCGATCTTGAATCAGAACTTGAAAGTGATGGACGCCACAGCCATCAGCCTCTGCATGGATAACAACCTTCCGCTCATCGTGTTCAACCTGAAGGAACAAGGCAACTTCAAACGCATCGCCACCGGCGAAGCGATCGGAACCATTGTCACCCCCGATCGCCGCTGATATTCCGGGGAGTCTCTCATGTCCAACCCTGCTGCCATACATCAAAAGGTCATGGAAAAGATGGAGTCCGCACTGGAGCATCTCAAGCGTGATTTGTCAGGCTTGCGGACAGGACGGGCGTCGGTCGCCCTCTTCGACGGCGTGCGGGTCGACTACTATGGCACGATGACCCCGCTGAAACAGGTCGCCAGTATTTCAACTCCGGAGGCCCGCCTTATCACTATCCAGCCGTGGGAGCCTGCGTTGATTAAAGAAATCGAAAAGGCCCTGGCGGGATCGGGCCTCGGCATCACTCCGTCCAACGATGGAAAGCTCATTCGCGTTCCCCTTCCGCCGCTCACCGAAGAACGGCGCAAGGAACTCAGCAAGATCTGCAAAAAACACGGTGAAGATACGAAAGTCGTCATACGAGGGTTTCGTCGAGATGCCAACGAAGAGTTGAAGAAACTGCAAAAGGATGCCAAGTTAACGGAAGACGAACTGCGAAAGTCCGAAGCCGACACTCAGAAGCTGACCGACCAGTACATTCAAAAAATCGATGACGTGGTAAAGAAAAAAGAACAAGAAATCATGGAAGTGTGACCTCAATTTCGACCTTGTTACCTACCTACGCCACCGTCAATCTCGCGGCACTTGCCCATAATCTCTCTCGCATCAAGCGCTACCTGTCTCCTGGCTGTGAGGTCATGGCGATCGTCAAGGCCAATGCGTACGGACATGGAGCGGTCGAGATCGCTCAGTCACTTGCCCGCCAGAACATTGGACAATTTGCCGTTGCCTCTCTCGACGAAGGGATCGCACTCCGCCAAGCCGGGCTCTCAGAATCAATCGTCGTTCTGGGAGCGCTCTTTGAAGAACAAATACCTGACCTGATTGCTCACCGGCTCACCCCGGTTGTCAGCGATGGGCCTATCCTTCCAACCTTGGCGAAAGCCGCTCTTTCACATCCAGCCCCCTACCCGATTCACCTCAAGGTCGAGACCGGGATGGGCCGGTTGGGATTTTCTCCGGAAGAGCTGCTCGCAGTCCTTGATAACCCACTCTTGCTCAGCCATCTTCAGGTTGAGGGCATGATGACCCATCTTGCCGATGCAGACGGATCAGACAGCGACTATACGGAACGACAGATTGCGGCATTTCAAGCCCTGCTGGAACAGATGCGGCAACGTGGATTCACAATTCCGTTGGTACATGCGGCAAACAGCGCCGCTATCGTCAGGTTTCCCCATGCGCACTTTTCGCTCGTGCGCCCCGGTATCATGCTGTACGGGTACCATACCTTGCCGGCCACAATCCCAGATCCCGACCTCAGACCAGTCCTCTCACTTCGAACCACGGTTGCCCAACTGCGGACCATTCCGCAAGGGGCCACGGTGAGCTATAACAAGACATTCACCGCAAAACGACAGACCCGCATTGCGGTACTACCGATCGGTTATGCCGACGGCTATAGCCGTCGGCTCTCCCATCGCGGATCGGTCTTGATTCAGGGACGCCGCGCCCCCATCGCCGGTCTTGTCTGTATGGATATGATCATGGTGGATGTCACAGACATCGCATCAGTGCAAGTCGGTGAGACCGTCACATTGATAGGCCGGCAAGGACAGGAATCGATCTGGGCGGACGAAGTGGCCGACTGGATTGGCACCATCCCCTATGAAGTCCTCTGTGGGATAGGCTCCCGCGTTCCACGTCTGTACGAATCCGCTGCGCGAGACGCGCGCAATCCGTAATTCGAGGTTCGAAGTTCTGGGTTCGAAGTTCAGAAAACCTCGAACTTCGAACCTCGAACTTTCATCCGTCCCGCTAGTCGCGCCGGTTAATACACCATCCGAATCGACGCACTGCTCTCCCTCAGATCCTGTTGACATATAATTTTTCTTATTGCAAAATTCTTTTTTACCCTGGAGAGACTCACCATGCTTAAAGGTCTTCCACTTTGCTTCGTGATCTTCGCAAGTCTTGGGACATTCTTGATTGCAACGCATTCGGCGCTGGCTGCAGAACAATCGCCCAAGGAAGGAGACCAATCCCCACCAGTGGCAAAGGGGGCTGACCAGAAGCCGCCCGCTAGTGAGGATGTGATGAAGAAAGTTGAGGGAGCAAAGAAGGAAGATAAGGATAAGCCTGACAAGAAATCGGAATGTGTTAGAGGTATGAAGGCACTCTCTAGACCTTTATCGGTTCCCTGCCCAATCGGAGTGAGTGAGTGAGCGTAAGTGAACTTTGTCTTTCCAGTCTCCATCCAACCGTGCCATTTTTCCATATAGAACTTTACGCAGTGATGAACCCCACAGTGATGCTTCGGGAGAGTCCCGAACAGTTGATTCCATTGGAAATTGAAAAAGCTTACGAATCAATCAGTGAGAGGATGGCGTCACTGACTTTTGCGGAGCGCTAGGCGAATGAAGAAAAGCATTTGGCAGGATGCTCAATGCGGTTTGTTTTGTTTATCTGGTTCATCTGGTCTATCTGGTTTAACCAAACAAACGAGACAGACCAAACAAACCAAATAACGCTCTTCTTACGCTGGTGGGCTTTTTCAGCGTCCTGCTAATAGACCATTCGAATCGTCGCACTACCCAGATACAATGTGGTTCTGTAGATTCCATCGATGGTCGGATTGCGATTGCCCTGTACCGTACGGTCCTCGTAGAGCCCTGCTTGAAACGCAAGGTCGAGTCCGATTGCTTTGGGCTTCAGCGAGCCTAGACCGATATCTCCACAGCGCATCAGACCCAGAAACGACCCCTGCTCCTTGCACAACAATCCGAGCCCTCCCCCCACGACGTGAAGATCCGAAGAAGGAATCCCAGGGTCATAGGTTTCATCAGGTATTTGATTTTGCTGATTGGTATAACCACCCCTCAGCGCCACCTCCCAATTCGGGAGCGATTCAAGCGCCAGCCACTTGTATTCGGTTCCCAGCATCACGGCGTAGGTGCTCCGCCAATTCTGCGGCTGTGCGATCGTCATCCCATCCCCCAAGGTCACATCGAGATTCCGAACTGATTTCCATCTTACATAATCGACGTCCATTTCCAATTTCCATTCACGTTTGTTCGTTCGAATAGGCCAGATTGCAATCGCTCCCGTAATGATTTGGGGTAAGACCAGCGTGGCGTTGGCATCGGATACTTTGGCTCCATTCGCCAGTAATGCACCGCTCAGGCGCAAGGTCGCTTGACTCCGGTAGACGATCCCGATGTTTGCCAGCGGCTTTCCATCGTCATTGCGCAATGCCGTATACAACAGACTGGCATTGAAACCAGCTGCGGTGTCTTTCCCATTGAGTTCCGTTTTCACCCCATCAACGGGAATGGCCTGTCTTTCGGCATGACCTTCGCCGATGAGTCCGCTGAACGTATAGATATCCGCACCAAGCCCGAGTGAAAGGTTCTCCGTGACCTTGTAGGCAAGGGTCGGCTTGATATTCAAAAGCGGCAGCGCGCTAAAGGTCGTGGCCGATCTGAACGGCCCCTCGTTGGGCCAGCGAGTCAGCGAGCCAAAGGGGACAGTCAGACCAATTCCGACAGAAAGGTCTCCCAACGCCGTCACTCCAAGACTTTTCAAGTTCGCGGTGATGTACATATGGCCGGGAGGTGGCCAGGCTGCACTCCCGTTCCGGTCACCACGAGCTGTTACGCCTGTCAGGCTGGTGAAATTCGTCGATCCACCCGATGCGAGCGCCCCTGCCATGAATTGAATCCCCTGCAACTGCGTCATCCCTGCCGGGTTGTAATGAAGCGCCGAAGGGTCGTCGGCTTGGGCGGCAAAGGCATTGCTCATCGCGGACGCGGCGCTTCCCTGCCCTTGAATACGAGGCACCTGTGCTGACGCCAACCCCGGCAAAGATGCCAAACAAAGCCCTATTACATAGGTCCGCAATACCCACGTCCGAAAAGCCGATCCAGTCTTCCAACCCCTGCCCCCGGCTCTCATGGTCATACGCCTCCTCATCTCGCTCACCGATGCGTACTCGACACCCCTGCAGGCTCCAATGGCGGTCGCTCAAAAGGCTGAAACCAATAATCAGCAACCCGTTGCAGTTCATCGACATCGAATGGCTTCAGCATATAGGCCTGCGCACCCATGCCGATCGCCCGAACCGCCAACTCTTTGGAATCTGACGCCGTGATCATCACTATTGGAATTTGCTGATCCCATTTTCGAATCTGCTGAAGTACCAACAGGCCATCCATAGAGGAAATATTGATATCCAAAATCATGCCTTCGAACGTCTCGGCTTGAACCGCTTCCAGCGCTCGGATCCCGTCAACTGCCGACTGGACACGATATCCCTTAGCTCGCAAACGATCCTGTAAGAGCTGACGAATATCCGGATCGGCGTCAACAACGAGGATACGAGGCGCGTCTGCCGATGTCCGATCAAGTGGAGACGCCTTCGCGGGATACAATGGAATCGTGAAACACAGTTCCGCGCCCAGCCCCGGTTCACTCCGTGCGGCGATCGTCCCACCTTGCAACTCCACCAACGTCCGCACGATCGACAGGCCCAAGCCAAGCCCTTTTATTCCGCTCCGTACCTGCTTCACTCGAAAGAACGGGTCGAATATCTGATCGAGAAACTCCGGTGGAATACCGGGCCCGGTATCGCGCACAGAGACCGCGGCGAGCGTCTGGCTCTCCTGCCGCACCGCCACCATAATGCTGCCACCCTC
>JAABQN010000086.1 GCA_011391455.1 Nitrospiraceae bacterium | reverse complement strand
GTGCGTCTGCACCTCAATGATTGTCCATGATGGCTTTGAGATCACTGCCACTGATCACCTCGCGATCGAGCAGGACTTTTGCTCCTTCGATGAGTGCGCGCTTCTGTTCGGCTAAGAGCCATCTCACGCGATCATATTGCTCATCGATAATCCGGCGCACTTCACAGTCGATCTCGCGGGCGGTCTCCTCCGAGTAGTCGCCTTTCTCCTGAGTCGCCTGGATCTGCATCAAGAGGGGCTGGCGTTCACGATCGAGCGTGACGGTCCCCAGCTTGTCGCTCATCCCGTAGGATTTGACCATGCTCTTGGCGATGTCGGTCGCCTTGACCAGATCGTTCTGCGCCCCCGTAGACGCCTCGCCAAAGATCAATTCTTCCGCATTCCGCCCTCCGAGTAAGACGGCAATCTTGTTCTCCAGCTCCGTCTTGGTCATCAGGAAGCGGTCCTCCGTCGGGAGCTGAAGGGTATAGCCCAACGCAGCGATCCCACGAGGAATGATCGAGATCTTCTGTATCGGGTCTGCTCCAGGAAATGACAGTGCTACCAATGCGTGGCCCACTTCATGGTGGGCGACCCGCTCCTTCTCCATTTTGTTAAGCACCCGGTTTTTCTTTTCCAATCCGGCGACAACCCGCTCCACCGCTTCCTGCAATTCCGGGAGGCCCACCTGTTCCTTATCCCGGCGCACGGCCAAGAGCGTCGCTTCATTGATGATGTTGGCGAGATCGGCGCCTGAGAAACCGGGGGTCATCCCGGCGATCATCTCGAGGTCCGCATCAAGGCCGAGGGTGACCTTCTTTGCATGGACGCGCAAGATGGCCAAGCGGCCGATTTTATCCGGGCGATCGACCAAGACTTGCCTGTCGAACCGGCCTGCCCGCAACAGTGCGGGGTCCAGAATTTCAGGCCGATTGGTCGCCGCCATCAAGATGACGCCGATGCGGGGATCGAAGCCATCCATTTCCACCAGCAGCTGGTTCAAAGTCTGCTCACGCTCCTCATGCGCCATGGGTCCTGCCCCGCGGGCTTTTCCAATCGCATCCAGTTCGTCGATAAAAATGATACAGGGCGCTTTGCCCTTCGCCTGCTCGAAGAGATCCCGCACGCGGGCTGCCCCTACCCCAACGAACATTTCCACGAACTCAGACCCGCTGATGCTGAAAAATGTCACCCCTGCCTCTCCGGCCACGGCGCGAGCCAGAAGCGTTTTGCCGGTTCCAGGCGGACCGATGAGCAAGATCCCTTTCGGAATCTTACCTCCGAGACGTGTGAACTTTTCTGGTGTCTTCAGAAACTCGATCACCTCGCGCAGTTCTTCCTTCGCCTCATCCACGCCTGCCACATCGGCGAAGGTAACCTTCGTGACCTTCTCGGCATAGATCTTCGCCTTCGACTGCCCCACCGTCATGAAACCCCCTTGGCCCTGCCCGAATCGCCTGATGATAAAGAACCAAATGCCGGCGAAGATCACCGCAGGAATGATCCAGGAGAGGAGGTCACGCAAGAAGGTACTCTCAATCACACCGCTAAACGTGACATTGCGCGCGTTGAGCTCCTTGACCAAATCAGGATCTTCAACCCGGATGGTCGTAAACAGCTTCTGCTCTTTGGCCCCTTCTTCCGCTTTCAGCTTCCCGGTCACTCTCTGTTGAGTGACCGAAACTTCAGCCACTTTGCCGGCCGCCAGGAGTGTCCTGAATTCGCTGTACGGAAACTCTTCGAGCTTCTGCGTGGCCACGATGAAATCGTGCACGAGCACGATCGCAATAATCGCAAGAACGACATACCAAATCGAAAAAGATACTTTTTTATCCACTGGCATAGCCGGCACCTATGCTGGTTAGGTAGGGGCAGAGACGACCGCATAGCTCTCCCCTCGCCAAGCGAGGGAAAGCGACCACATCGCAAACAGATCTTTGCAAACCAAAGGCCGTTCGTCCCTCAGAGAATCGTATAAGTTTTCCCTGATTTATTCAGTGGTTGAACCATTCAAACGAGAGGATGCCGCGACTTGTGGGGAGTCTTGCTACAGCAGAGAAAACTCGCACTGTGGCGGAAGGCCACAGAACGCGGCGGTTCATCGAGTCTGTCTCGTATATTTGGTTTGTTTGGTTTGTCTTGTTTATTTAGTTGGATCAGACTTACCGGATCAACCAGATGAACCAGACAAACCACATAGACCAAATCAACCAGTTAACTTCGCACGAGCACGACCGCAGCGAGCAAAACGGCCAGCGTAAGAAGGAGCGAGCAGCGGGCAATCCAGGGAGACCATGCGACCATGACTCGATCGGAGCTGGGTCGGCTCTCCGTGGGGATCTGTAATATCCGGCTGACACGAGGCCCGATGATGAGATCGTGAGTCACGATGAAGAGAAGAAGCATCGCCACAAGCCCCAGCTTGACGCTCAGGACCGTCGGCCATCCCGATGGATTCATGATCGGAATCCCTCGCTGATGGAGTAAGGGGGGGCCTGTGAGCATGAGCACGGCTATTGCGCCCCAGACCACCACCCGAAACCGCCGGGCGACGGTCCGAAAAAGCAACGATCGCTGTGACGCAAAGGGTTCACGCTTGAGCACCGGCGCCAGCACAACCGACAGGAAGATCGTCCCGCCGATCCAGCTGACCGCCGCAAGCACATGGAGCCAGACCAACAAGACCATCACAGCCGAATCCAATCCACCGACAGCCCCCTATTATTCATGACGCGCGACAAGCGCAAGCCGAAGGCTGAAGGGTTCGGATCTCCGACCTCTGGCCTTCAGCCTACACCCCTTCAGCCTGCGGCTTACGATTGAACCCTTGGCTCTTTGACGAGGGTGTGCCCCACAAACCCGGAGAACGTCAGACTGACGGACGCAATCGCCAAGTAATGCTTGAAGGTTCTTACCGCAAACTCCACATCTTTGACTTTGCTCTTTTGTTGAAGAAGCTCGCGAATCTGCGGTTCGGCTTTGCAGAAATTGGCAAACCACGCGTCGAGAGTTTTCGGATAGGACAAGTGCGGCATCTTTTTCGGTTCTACAACATTAAAATATCTCTTGAAGCATTTCATGTTGGAAGAAAAATTCGGACAAGCTCCATATGGGAAAATGTACTTCAGGAACCATCGATCTACCTTGTAGAACCATGATTCCGAATACATCGAATGCATCAATGCCTGCCCGCCGGGATTCAAGGCCCTGGCAGTTTTCTCATAGAGGTCGTCGAAGTCGCTAATGTGCTCCAACATGCCGATGGACACGATGTAGTCGTACTTTCCTTCCATGTCATGGACATTTCTCAATTCGACGCTCACAATATCTTCCAAGTTCCTCCGGGCAATTTCTTTGGTAATGAACCGATGTTGTGCCGTGGATAGGGTGAGACCCTTGGCACGAACGCCGAATCTCTCCGCCATGAAAAACAAGACCCCTCCCCACCCACAGCCCAAGTCCAGCAGAGTCTTTCCCAGGCTGCGTTCATCGATACCCATTCGCTTGGCATACAATTCCAGCTTGTTCGTTTCAGACTCCTCCAGAGTCTTGGTCTCCGGATCCCATTTCCCGCACGAATACATGCGATGATCCCGATCGAGCCAATAGTGGAAGAATCTATTCGAGTCGTCGTCGCTCTCAAACCAGTCGCTAAGAGAATAATGATTGTCGATGGTCGCATTCTCTCGGGGCTTCGAAAAATACCCGCCTGCTCTGGCCCGGACGGCTGCAATCATATCGAAGATCGAAAGTTGCCGGAGAATGCGCGGGGATGTTGCGTAGACACAGATACACAAGAACTCTTTATAGTCTTCATCCTTCACCTCGATAAGCCCTTCAGAATACCCTTCGCCCAATCCCATACTTCCTTCCAGAAATATCCGCTGGAAGAGCCGCTCGGCATTGTGAAATGACACGTCCACAACTCTTGAACCACTGCCGATCGCAGGCTGGTGAACGCCATCGAACGAAAACCGGAAACTCACATTCGGACGCTCCTCCCCAACATAGGCACGGGCTACTTTCAAGAAAACTTGCTGCTCCTGTGTCAGTCCTCGCATAAACGAGTTCCCTTACCGGCGCTATTCATGAACGTTCTTGCGAGTGAAGTGTTGTTCGGGAGTGGAGTTGCTGGTTTCTAGTTTCAGGTTTCATGTTGTCAGGAAACAGTCTCTGAAAACTTGAAACAAAAAACTTGGAACTTGAAACGCCCGAATCGCATCTGACCAGTCCTTCGGCGAGTTTAACTTTGGATAACGTATAGATCAGCCATTTCGACGGATCAACGTTGTACCACAGGGAGCCGTTCCGATAGTCCCGCGGAAAGGTGTGATGGTAATTATGGTATCCCTCTCCCAGCGTAATCAATGACACCCACCAGCTGTCCCGACTGGAATTGGACCGGCTGTAGGGCTGACACCCCCATAGATGGCAGACGGAGTTGATGCAGAACGTGGAATTCAGCACCAGAAAGATCCTCCCGACACCGGCCAGCATGAAGCAGCCCGCTCCGCCTATCCAGCCGCTGTAGGCATAACCTACGAGAAACGGCAGCGCCAACCCGGACAGGAAGAGGGGAATATACCAGCGGTGCTGCCACATCACCACAGGATCCTCGCGTAGCCCCTTTGCGTATCGTTCGATCCGGTGCAAGCGTTTCGTGAAGAGCCAGCCACAGTGGCTGTGCCAGAATCCTTTCGTCGCGTTATAGGGATCCTCCTCCTGATCCACACGCGCATGGTGCCGAGCATGATTGGCACTCCATTTCAGCGCCGAGTTCTCCATCGCCCAACTGCCCGCAACCAGGAACGCTACCTTGACCCAGTCGGGGGACCGGAAGCTGCGATGGGAAATCATCCGGTGGTATCCCACAGTAATGCCTAGTCCGCTGATGAGATAGAGCACGCCGGCCACGGCCCAGTCCAGCTTCGTATAGCCAAAGACATAACCAAAGAGCGGCACCCCGATGAGAGTCGTCAATGTGACCAGAGCAAACAACCCTATAGTCGGGAGGTCCAATGCGTTTTGGTCATCCTCTGAGCCTGTTTTCAACTGATCGCCCATAGTCGGAACCTTCTGGTTAAGGCCGTATCGGGCAGATACCACTGGCGGGCTAAGCATTTGCGATAGTGGCCGTGACATTGATGAAGCGTCATGATGGCTGGGTATTCTCGACTTCAAGACGGGAACACTGACCGGTTATAAGAACTTGTCCGGAAACTGCTTCACCAATGCCGCGGTCAGAGTGTCCGCAATGACATAGACGTGTTGTCTCATCATCGACCAGGTTTCCTCCAGCTCCGCATACTCCTTTCTCTTGTATTGGTTGATTTGGAGAACATGGTGGGCTCCATGCGCCGCGATCAAGCCCCTAACTGTGCCTTTCGGCAGATTATGGGGATTGACTCCGTTGAAAAATACATCGATGTCGTCGGCATTGGACGCCATGCGGGCAAGTGCAGCATCCTGCCGACTCGTGCTCCCAGCGATGGTGGCCTCGGAATATTCTTTGACCGAGGCATAATGAGCGGCCAGCAGGGTATAGAGATTTCCAGACCTCGTTTCGCCGTAGAAGGGCATAAACGTGTTCGCAATCTGTTTTGCGTTGGCCAGGACTTGCTTGTCTGCGGCATCCAGATCCGCCGGATTGTTCTTCGCGTTGAACAACACGACGTGCTGAATCATAAAAATGTGCCCGAGCCAGAGATCGCGGAGGGTCTTTTCCATCTCCACCACATGGACTGGATTCGCCTCCCTGACTGCTCGCGGTTCCTGGTCACAGCCCACCAGGCCAATGAGCGCAACCAGCAGCACTGCCATAGACTGATGTATCTTGCTCATACAACTCTCCATTCCGGCGGCCCTCGCTTCCTTCTCCCAGACCTCCATCGCAACGCTATACATTCGCAACAGCCGTGCCTGGACTTGCATGCGACGCTCCCCGCAGATATTTCATTGATGGGTATGGAGGTTAGCGCATGGCAAATAATAATGTGTGAGATCACAATTCTGTCGCATTCTTCTACAGATTGAGACTGACCAGGGGCTCACTGGACTCGATACGAATAAACACAATGGGTTACGCTGTCTAATTTGTTGGACAAAAACCTGATTGCAATGGGGCACTGCGGGTAGAGAGTGACACTGCACGCATGATTTGGTTTGTTTGGTTTCTCCGAGTCAAGCAACAAAACAAACCAGAATAGACCAAATGAACCAAATCAACCAGACAGACCAGTTCATCCGCCGAGCGTGTCGAGCGTTTCCTTGAGGCTCTTGCGGATGCAGGTGAAAATCGGCGTATCCCGCAGCGTATAGCGAGAGCCTTCGGTTTCGCGGAGCGCCATCACCAGATCCAGGAAGTCTTCCGGCTTATCGCTCTCAAACGCCACCACCCACTCCTGATCGTCCAGCCCAAACGAGTAGGTCGTGTTCAGCTTCACCGACGGGAAGCGATGGCCGACTTCAATATGTTCGTCCAGCATGCCTTGCCGCGCGGCCTTGGTGAGCAGGAACCAGTCGCGTGTCTTCAGGAACGGGTAGACGAAAATATACTTGGCTTTGCCCGGCACGACGGTAAGCCGCTTGCTCTCTTGATTTTCATGGGTGTGATGATCCACGTAGACCGACCGCTTGGTGATCGCGAGATAGGAGTAGGGCGTGGTCAGGTATTGCCCCAATCCTGAGGCCAAGATCTTCGTGGTCATGTCCTGGAAGAGTTCCAGCTCATAGCTGATCCGCCACAGCATGATGTCACAATCGCCCCGGATCCCGACCGAGGAGTAGGCCACCACGAGCACCTTGCCGGTATAGTCCTCGACCGCCCGAAGGAATTCCTGCTTCCCTTTGGTGCGCTCACTCTCGGGCAGGCGCCGCCAGGCCGGGTCGATTTTGTAGAAGACGAAGTTCACATATTGGCGTCGCGGGGCTTGGGGCGCGGGGGTCGGTTCAGGGGTCGCCATCAAAAATCCTCCGTAGACCGGGCGCGAAGCAAGACATGAAGTGCTGAGTGCTGAGTGCTGAGTCTTCGGCTTCGCGGAGTTCTGAGTTATTAGCTCTGGGTTCTGAGTTATCCGGAACCAACTCAGCACTCAAAGCTCATAACTCAAAACTTCTTTATTCGTCTTGCCCGTCTCTCTATCCCGATTATCCTCTAACTCAAAACTCAGAACTCAACACTCAGAACTCAGAACTCACAACTGGCTTCCTTGCTCCCGTCCAGCTAGCCTCCTGCCTTTGTTCGCTCACTCCATCGGCCAGAACTCATGATTGTGCTTAGCCCGAGCACACCGATGATGATCAAGAAAAAGACGAAAGCCACCACGAGAAAACACGTCGCGCGCAGTTCCGTGATCATGATGGCCCACCCCCTTTGCTCTTAACCGGCACTACTCACAAAGACTTCAACGGCAACCGCCTGCTTCAGAATCCGATTGCTACATAGCTACCAACCGACCCGAAATTGTTCACGCTATTGGTTTGATTGGAAGCCAAATGGAATCGCCCGTCCACGCCGAGCCACAACTCTTTCCAAATCCGATATTCCGCCCCGGTGCCGAACTGCACACCGATGTCGAGCACGGTCGTCTGATTCGACGGTGGACTGATCACGTGAAAATCCAAGCCGACGGGAATGATCCAGGGTTGGAAATCGCTGCCCTGCATGAACTTCACCTTCGGCGCGATATCCACAGTGAGCATGGTGATTTGAACCTTCCCCGGACCGGCGTTGCTAGCTACTGTGACCGGGGCTGTATCCGAGTTCGAGACGGTTTTCGAGTTAAACCGCTTGAACTCGACACCGATCTCGCCCACGACCGCGATGCCTTTCATCATACCCCACAAGTCTCTTGTCAGCATGATATCCTCCCCGGCGCCAACGTAATATCCGGTGCTGCCACCATTCGTGCCAGCACCGAGAACGTTATGCCCATC
>JAABQN010000085.1 GCA_011391455.1 Nitrospiraceae bacterium | reverse complement strand
TCTCGACTGTGGTGCGGAAGTGATTCGTGCCCTTGGTGAGGTCCGCTTGGTAGAGGTAATAGGGTTTGATGCGGGCGAGCAGGAGCTGATGCATCAACCGTCTCATAATGTCCGGATCGTCGTTGACGCCTTTGAGCAGCACGGTTTGCGCGCCGAGTGGCACCCCGGCATCGGCCAACATCCCGCAGGCCGCTTTCACTTCAGGCGTCAGTTCGTCCGGGTGATTGAAATGCAGGTTCATATACACAGGGTGATATTTCTTCACGATCGCGCAGAGTTCCGGGGTGATCCGTTCCGGCAACGTGCCAGGCACCCGGGAGCCGAGGCGAATCAGTTCCAGATGCGGGATGGTACGCAGGGCTTTGAGTATGCGCTCTAACAGATAATCCGGCAGGAGCAGGGGGTCGCCGCCGGAGAGAATGACGTCGCGTACTTCGGTATGTTCGCGCAAGTAGGCGATGGCCTGGTCGAGTTCGCCCTTCTTGAGGAATCCCGGTTTCCCGACCAGCCGTTTTCTCGTGCAGAACCGGCAATAGATCGGGCACTGGTTCGTCACCATCAGCAGGACGCGATCCGGATAGCGGTGGACCAGATGTGGAACCGGGCTCATGAGGTCTTCTTCGAGCGGATCGTCTTCCGCTTCGAAGTCCTCCATTTCGGCGATGTCCGGGACCACCTGTTTCCAAATGGCATCGCCTTTTTCTTTGATCGTCGCCATCACCGTGGGGGTAATGCGCATCGGATAGTCGCCCACGATGGCTTCGATATCTTTCGCATCGACACCGAGCCGTGCAGCCAAATCCTTTGGCTTCACGATACTGTCGGCGAGTATGCGTCTCCATGCTTCCATGTCGGTCTCCTTTGCTGTCGAGTGGATCAGCAAACCTGCGGCAGGATGCTGAAAAAGTCCTCCAGCACGAAGAAGGTTGAGGTTCAGGCTAAGGTCGAGATAACGCGAGCCTGATCTTCGCTCAACCTTGACCTCAACCTCAGCCTACCGCGCTCGCTGCGGCCTTGCTGGAAGGACATTTTGAGCATCCTGCGGTGGCTATCCGCAGCCTGTTAGTCGTTCGCGATCCGTTCCCGACTGTACGTCTTGTCCAGATAATCGAGGATGTCGTCGGTTTCCGTCAGCACGATGTCTCCATCCTTGAGGACCGGAACATAGTACTGGCCAGAGACTTCTTGGACCACTTTACGCATCGGGCGAAAGTCGGGCACGATAACTTGTTCGTATTCGACGTGGAGGTCTGCCAGTTTCCGGCGCACCACTTCACAGTCGGGACACCAGGCGACGTGGTATAAAGTTAGTGCCATAGTGCTGAGTGCTCAGTGCTGAGTTTTAAAGAGTCGTCCAGCATTTCCATACGCGCATCTCAAAAGCTTTCTCAGCACTCAGCACTCAGGTCTCTCGTCTGGCGCGCCTCTGGCGCGACTGCGCACGGCACCATGACCGCGTCTTTCATTCCATGAATCACTTTTTTATCTGCCGGGCATACGGTTGCCAGGATACCAGCCAACTCAGTCTTTCCGCCACTCACGAAATAATAGGGTGAGAGCCTGGCCCTGCCGGACATCCGGTTCATCTCACTGGTCACAGGGTCGAAATAGTCGAGTTCATAGAGGCGGCCCTTGTGAAACTCCTGCAGGATATAGGGGGTCTGGGGAAAGGCGGCCAGGGCCTTGTCAATGGCGTTGGCCCATTCGTTTTGTGGCATATCGTGTCCGACCGATACGCCTCGGCTGCCCCAGGCGAGTTCGGAGAATCCCGATGGTTTGATGACCAGGTGCCGTTCTTTTTGGGTTGCCGTGGCCAGATCCTGCCAGTTCATGACGGCCCGTCCGCCGATCGCCAGTCCTGGAATTGTCGCGGTGGGAGGGATGGGTGCAGGATCGAGAATCCAGGTACGTGGCATGATGGCGGTCAGGTGCAGGAAGACTTCCCGGTCCAATGCTTCCTCCCAGAAGGGTCGCAAGGCCGGGTGATGAAGCAGGGCAAAGGCGAGCTTTTCTTCCAGTGCCGGTTTATACGGGGGCGTGACGGCGACCCGGTCCTTCTTGATGGCATATTGGATGAGTTCGGATTTGGGAATGTTCAAGAGATCGAATAGCTCATAGAAGCGATAGATCAAGGCAATTGGCTGGTCTATTTCCTCATTGACGATCCGGAGGCCTTCCTCGGTGAATCGAATGTGACGAGGCTCCAGACAGTAGGCATCGAGACCGATCGCTCGAAGCCGGGCCGCGAGCCACGTCATTTCAGGCCGATAGTCTTTGGCTTCTTCCGACATCAGAATGGCGACGCATCCTGTGCGCTGGGTGAGTTGGGCTTTCACCATGGCGGCAAATCCCCGAACCATCCCCTCGGGGCCTCCCACTATTTCTGATGAGTGAGGGGTAAGGGGTAAGGGGTTAGGGGTGGGAGAAGCAGTACTGTATATCTCAGCCAATGCTCCGGTTAATCCGATTCCTCCGGGGACTGAGTCGAGCTCGGTGATGACCATGCCGTCCTGGGTGGGAATGATGTCCGGTCGGATGACTGAGGGAATCTGGTCACGAAACCGTTTCATGCGGCTGTAGGTGATGAGCCCTTCCGGCTTCCCTTGGTCCAGGTATCCTGCGACCCAGGCTGGCTGGAGGCCGCGTACACTGTCGAGATAGAGGCGGTTCAGGGCCTGATAAAAGGAGAGAAGCTGCGGTCCGAGCCGGTGGAAAAAGTCTAACTGATCTTTTGCGAGAAGGAACGGTGCGACCGCAATGCGCCAGGTCGTTGTAGCAGTGACGATTTCAGAAGTCGAAGCCTGTCCGGGCAGAGGAGGAAAGAGACCAGCTTGGCTCAGCTGGTCGCGGATGATTGCGCAGCGGTGAAGAAGGTCGGAGGTAGCCAAGTCAGACAGAGGCAGTATCCGTGTGAATGAGCGCTCCTCATGCGAGGACAAAGAACTGTAACACGGGCTTTGGGACCATACAAGGGGCGAAGAGGGTGCAAGGGAGAGACAGCGTCGCTCGCCGCATGGGCATCAGAGATGAACTCCGGTCAAAAACACGACATCCCCTTGGGCGCCCCTGTCGAATGGTGCTAGTATGGGCCGCACATCGATTGGATCCCTTGTATGCCCGCAAATACCGATGAATTGGCGGGTGCGTTTGTGACACCACCGATCGCGCTGCCACAACTTGTTCCGAGCCGCACCTGTCTCCAGTGCGATGTCTGTTGCCGGTTTCCCGACCCCGATAGCGCCCTGCGTCCGTACTTTACCGAGAACGAGATCACCCTGGCTCTGGCCGGGGGCATTGAGGCCACGGCCTTTCCCAACCAGCTGGGGTCACAGGTAATTCTGGTTCCCGATCCTCATGGCGAGGGGTATCTCTGCCCGGCATTCGATGCAGCAACTTCAAAGTGTCGTATCTACGAGCAACGTCCGCTCGATTGTCAGCTCTATCCGCTGGCGTTGATGTGGAATGAGCTGCATGACCAGGTATTGTTGGGGTGGGATACGAAATGTCCCTTCATGCGAGAGGAGATTCCAGCGGCAATTCAGCGTCATGCCGATCGGGTGATGGCCTTGCTCGATCAACCGGGTGTCCGTGACCATTTCGTGGCGCATCCTCGCCTCATCGGACGGTTTCAAGAGGACGTGGTCGTGCTTGCGCTTCTTTCACGCCTCACCGAAGCCGTGGCCGGTCAGTGGGGGACTGCGCCGCTGCATCGGTTCACACTGGACGATATCCCACGCATGACGACGACGTTAGACCAGTCTGGGTGGCGCCACGCTCAGTCGCTCGCAGCCTATTCGCCGGTCTATCACTACATGTGGAATGGATTACTGGCCTATTGGTGGATGGAGCTTGAAGGCGCCTTGTGCCTCTTTGTGCAATCGCCGGACGGCTGGTTCATGCCCCTGCCTCCGATCGGGGCCGGCCCGATCGACGCGCCTCTGTGTGAGGCGATGAGGCTGCTGCGGCGCTGGAACGGTGACTCGCCGGTCAGTCGAGTTGAAAACGTGCCTTCCCGGTTAGTCCCGGAGTTCGAGCGACTGGGCTATCGTCTGACGCCCAAGGAACCGGACTATCTGTATCGCGCGAGGGACCTCGCGTCGTTGGCGGGCGACCGGTATCGCTCTCACCGGGCACTGTGCAATCGATTTGAGCGTGAGCAGTCTTTTGAAATGAGTTCCTATCAGGTCGGCGACCGTCAGGACTGTCGTGCCCTTCTCGCTGATTGGTCACGGCAGAAACGAGCGGAAGGGCTTGAATCATTCGGTGCGATGCTGTTGGCCGATGCGGCGCCGGCTCACGAAGTGATCTGGTCGCAGGCGGCGGCTCTTCGACTCACAGGAAAGGTCGTGAAGATTCACGGTCGGCTCTGCGCGTATACCTTCCGCTATTGGTTGACGAGCAGGACATTCTGTGTCCTCTTAGAGGTGGCCGACCGGACTGTTCCGGGTCTGGCGCAGTATCTATTTCGGGAGACCTGTCGGATGGCTGTGGCGGAAGGGGCCGAATACATCAATACAATGGATGATGCAGGTCTCCCAGGATTGCGCGCATCGAAACAGGCCTATCATCCCGTCATGCTGATTCCCAACGTTGCCGCCTTTCCGGCCTGTACTTCATGAAGACCTCCATGACCTTATCATTCTTCGATCTTCGCCGTTATCGCTGGCTGTCCTATCTCCTGATCGCCATCACTGTATGCGCGCTCTTAGCCGGTATCATCTTGACCCGGTTCGTTGAAGATCGCCTCGTGGAGGCAACGGGAAGAGAACTCACGCTGGCCGCGTCGGAAGTGGCCGAGAAGCTCGACCGGATGCTGTTCGAGCGCCAGGGCGACGTGCTCATGATGGCCCGAGCCTTTTCGGCGCAAGCGTCCGATCCGACATATCTCTCCGAGTATCTGCGATGGATGAAGACGGAATATTCCCCGGGCTATCTGTTGATCGCGGTGACGGATAGTCAGGGTATGGTTGTGGCGGCGACGGAGCCCTCGCTGGTAGGGCGCGACGAGAGCCGCACGGCTTCGTTTAATGCCGCACGTGCGACGCGGCGACTCGACATTGCGGACGTCGGGGTCCAGAAAGCGGAGAGTGGCGTCGATACGATCGCGTTTACGGCCCCGATTTTCGATCCGCAAGGCGCGTTTGCGGGTGTCGTGACTTCGCGGGTGGCGGTTCCGTTCTTGGAAGAAGTGACAGCCAGGACCATTCGCTCCCTTGAAGCAGGACAAAGGGCAGGCGTGCGAGTTGCCTACCAAATGCTGACGAAGCAGGGCAGGGTAATTGCCGATTCGGATTGGTCTGGCAAGAGGGCCGCCAATCTGAAAGAACTCAGTTTTCCTTCAGTGTTACTGAGCGAGGCCGGTGTGCCGGGGTACATCGAAGAGGAGCATGTGCACCGGCACGTCCAAGTGATCACCGGCTACGCGCAGACCAGGGGTTTTAGAGAATCTGCAGGGCTGGCCTGGTCGGTCCTGCTGCGAATGGATCGGCAGGACATCCTGGCGCCTATCCATGCGTTCTTGTGGAAAGTGTGGATTGTAGGCGGGGTAGTCTGGGTTCCCCTGCTGGGGTTATTGCTCTGGGCGACGGCCCGATTGCGCGCAGAGCATCGACAGGCACAACAGGAAAATGCCTGGGCGAAAGCAGCTGAAACCGCGTTGCTCCAGAGTCAGGAACGAAACCGAGCCATCGTCGATACCGCGCTTGACGGGGTGATCAGCATCGATTCGACGGGGATGGTGACTGATTGGAATGCGCAGGCCACGGCAATTTTCGGATGGCCCCGCGAAGAAGCCCTGGGGCGGGCCCTTTCTGAAACCATCATTCCTGAGCGGGATTGTCGGGCGCATGAACATGGCCTCCGTGAGTTTTTTCGAACAGGGGCCGGCGCAGTCCTGAACCGCCGGATTGAAGTTGTCGCCCGACACAAGGACGGGCGGGAATTTCCCGTTGAACTTTCGGTGTCACCGGCAAAAATTGGGGATGCGGTCATCTTCAGCGCCTTTATCAGGGACATCACAGACCGCCGACGGGCTGAACAGTGTGTTGTATCTCAGTATGCGGTGACCCGAGTCCTCTCCGAGGCGGCGACGATGGAAGAGGCGGCGCCGAAAATCATTCAGGCGATTGGGGAGAGCTTAGAATGGGATCTGGGCCTGTTCTGGAGGGTTGATAAGGCGACGGGGGTGTTGCGCTGTTGCGATCAGTGGAAGGCGTCATCCCTGCAGGCCGAGCCGTTTATCCTGGATAGCCTGCAGCGTACGTTTTCGCTTGGCGAGGATTTGCCCGGACGTATTTGGGCCGGCGGAAAATCGGCCTGGGTAGCCGACGTTCTGGTGGATGCCGGTTTTTCTCGTGGAGAACAGGCTCGACAGGCTGGGTTTCACGCGGCCTTTGGATTGCCTATTCTCGCCGGGACCGAGGTCGGGGGCATCATCGAGTTCTTCAGTCTTCCGGTCAGGCAGCCCGATGACGAGTTGTTGAGGATGGCGGATGACATCGGTCTCAAGATCGGCCAGTTTGGCGAGCGGGCTCGCACGGAAGCGGTGTTACACGAAACCGAAGCGCAATTGCAACAGGCGCAGAAGATGGAGGCGGTGGGGCGATTGGCCGGCGGCATGGCGCACGATTTCAATAATCTCCTCACGGTGATTCGAGGGTACAGCGAGTTGTTCTTGGGACGCCTGGGGCCTACCGATGCCATGAGAAAGGATATGGAAGAGGTGAAGAAGGCGGCAGATCGGGCCACCGGGCTGACTCGTCAATTGCTGGCGTTCAGCCGCCGTCAGTTCATCGCAGCAAAAGTCCTCGATCTCAACGCCCTCATCGCCAATATGGATGGTATGTTGCGGCGTCTCATCGGTGAGGATATCGTCGAATTCAACTCTGATCTCGATGTTTCGATCGGTGCTATCAAGGCAGACCCCGGACAGGTTGAGCAGGTCATCATGAACCTGGTCGTCAATGCGCGGGATGCGATGCCCACGGGTGGGCGTCTGACGATCGAAACCCGGAACGTGACGATTGGGGAAGCGACAAGCCTGAACGGCGTGGGGGCGGCGCCGGGGTCGTATGTGTCGCTGGCGGTTGGCGATAACGGCCAAGGAATGGATGCTGAAACTCAGTCGCATCTGTTCGAGCCGTTCTTTACGACAAAGGAAAAAGGGAAAGGGACGGGATTGGGCCTCTCGACCGTCTATGGCATCGTCAAGCAGAGCGGAGGAAGCATCTTCGTAGAAAGCGCTCCCGGCCTCGGCACGACGTTCAGGATCTACTTCCCACGGGTCGAACAAGAGGCGCCGGGAACAGTAGCGAATGTTGAAGTGATCGATCCGGCACGTGGCCATGAAACGATCCTCTTGGTTGAGGACGAGCCGGCGGTCCGCGGTCTCGTGCACGAGACGTTACAGCTCCAGGGCTATACGGTGCTGGAGGCGCGTCATGGCATTGAGGCCCTCCTCACCAGCGCGAGGCACAGCGGGCCTATTCATCTGTTATTGACAGATGTCGTCATGCCACAGATGAGCGGGCCTGAAGTCGCGGAGAAGATCTTGACCATTCGACCAGAGATCAAAGTGCTTTATATGTCGGGGTATCCGGACCATCCGGTGTTTGAACAAGGCGGCGTGAGTCGCCAGGTCGGGTTCCTGCCGAAGCCCTTCTCACCCCCTGCACTGGCGCAAAAAGTGCGTGAAGTACTGGACAGTGTAAAAGCGGCGTAGGATGGAGGCTGATGATCTTCTTTGCTCGCGCAACGCGCGGCCTCCGAAGGATGGGAAGGGAGCGGCCAGGTGCCCTTCTTGCTCGCAGAACGCGCACGATAGGAATGTGCTCGTTCGATGCGCGCAGTAAAGGGCAGCCTCGGCCACTCCCTTAATGAGAGGTAACGAGGATTGGAAGGCCCTCGCCTGGGATAATGGCACGTCTCGACGTGCCAGTGGGTGGGAGGGTGAGAAAGTCGCGCGCAGTAGAAGATCAATCAGCCCCCATCCCTGGAGAGATAACGAGCAAGCTTGGACGGAGCATGTAT
>JAABQN010000084.1 GCA_011391455.1 Nitrospiraceae bacterium | reverse complement strand
ATGCTGTCGTGACTTCATTCCCTTTGGCACCTGCTTCCTGATACGGCATGACCACTCCTTTCCTAAGCGATAGTCACTCAACCACGATTTATACGGCGTACTGAATCTTCTACCGATGTCTAGGCGACGATCCTATCGGGAGATCTGTGGACGTCTTGCCCTCACTGCTGTTGCTATCAGGAATCAGGCTCGGAGAAAATGACGACACTCGCTGTATAGCCGTGCAGGAAGTTTCGTCCTCCGACCGAACCGATCTCGCCTTGGGCAAAGAATCCCGCCGTTGGGATGGGACCAAGCCGCTCTTGCACGACCCCGATGTCATGATGGGGTTGGCCAAAGAGTCCCTCTCCGCGCCCGCAACAGCTGAACAGGAGAGCCCCGAGTGGGGGGGCGTGATGCTTCGCTCGATCCGAAGCCAGGCAAACGTGCAAGTCGTCGCTTGCAGACTTCGCATCGCGAAGGTGGAACTGCACGGTCTGACCTTCCTGGACGACATCTCCAATCGCAACAGCTCCGGCCTGTTGATCGGCTCCGATGAGGTTCCGAACGAGAAAGTCTCCCCGCTCGAAATGACTCCCGTGCTCATCGATCACGATGCCTAGATGCAACGCGCGATGCGCATCGCTGCGTTGGACTCCCTCCATGGATTCGAAAACATCCTGGAGCCGTTTCAAGGCCGACACCCCACCCAGTTCATAGATAAGGTTTTGCTCCGCTCTCGTCACGACAAATCGTTCGCCGATCGGACGGCAGCCTTGCGAGGTTACAGTTCGCACGGTAATCGGTCCGGTGAGTTGCACTCCCACCACGCCCCCGTCATAGCTCTGATCGTTGAGAAGCAGTCTGTTTTCTCCAGAATCCTGGCCCCCACCGGCAAGCCCCCCGCCAACTTTGGCATGAGGGTATCGCTCGTTTATGAGGGAGAGGACCTCCTGCATCGGTGTCGAAAATGGATCGGCGAGAAGTAGAAAGGTTGTATCTTCGATTCCCGGTTCCGGCCACCCGGGCATGCGGATCTGGTCCTGTAGCTGAGACACTGATATCTGGAGTGGAGTCAGTTTGACATCAGGAAGGCAAGCGACCCAGACGGTCAAGGCTGCTGCGGTTTCAATCTCTTGGGAGCCGGCGATGACACCTTCACCGGAACAGCCCAGGCAGACTTTCGCCCGTAGCGCCTTCTGTAGCATGGTTGAGATCATGGTGGCTTTGGACGCATGGTGGGCAGAAAAGAAGACGAAGACCAGATCGATAGGGGCCGTGCCAATTTGCATGAGAATAGCATCCGCGAGATCGCGAGTAGCGGCTTCCGTATCGGTCTTACGCGAAAGTGCGGTTGCGAATTGAAGTGTGGCCTGAGTCGTCGTGCCTGTGTAATGAGTCGTCATGGTATGAATATTTCTTTTCCTCGTCGACGATAGGTTGGCAGGATGCTCAAAAAGGCCAGACTTCTCACCCGCCCAACCCTGGTGTCAACTTCACCCGCCCGCCCTGAGGCTGCCAAGGCAGCCTCTTTGCCCAGGGACGCACCGTTCCTCAGGCAGGGCCGCAGCGGTTTTTCACTCGCTTTCAAAGGGTGGCCTGGGTGAGCCTCGATTGCGCGCGTCGAACGAGCACCTTCCGAGCGTGCGCGTTCCGCGAGCAGGAGGACGACCAGGCTACCCGTCCTCTTCTTTTTCAGCATCCTGCTAGACCCCTGGGTCCATCCGTTCCGGGCGGTCCTTAGCCAGTTTTTTATAGTAGCGCCACATGTAAGAATGGTAGTCGTCGAGTTGGGCTAGGAGATAATGCAGTTCTGCGGGGTCTTCCGTCTCTACGGCATGAGTCATGCGGGTTTGTAAAAACTCGGCGAACGCTTTGGTTTTCCCCAGGGCGGTTATAAGACTTAAGCTGCCACCGAGTTGGTACTCGTTCATGCTTATCCTCCGGATACAAGAGAGTCGCGAGAGGATAGCGAGCCACGAGAGGGAAATGCAAGTGAGGGCACCCTCTAGTCCGAAGGATGCCGATTCTTCACAGTTACTTAACTTGGTGATCAAGCATGGCACGGAGTCTGGTGAGGGAGATGGCCTCGGCGCGGTGGCCGTCGCGTCCCACGACGGTGGTGGCCATCGTCAGCGCGTTGAAAATCGCCTCCTCAGTCGCTTCAACCGTCGCTGTGATCAACGGGTTCAAATGTGTGTCGGCGAGGTGTAGTTGTTGAAACGTCGGCTCTTTCGGGTAATGCGGAATAATGTTCGCAGTGGAGAAGGCCAACATGAAGTCGCCACTGCCGTGGCGCGCGGTGGAGCCTGTGCGCGCCAGTCCCAGCGCAGCACGTTTAGCCAACCGCGTAAGCTGTCGGCTGTCGAGGGGAGCATCGGTGGCAACGATGACAATGATGGAGCCTTCGCTTTGCCCGGGTGAAAGGGCCTGCGCGACGGGAGGAACAGCCTCATAGAGCCGGCCAACCGGCATGCCGCCCACGATGAGCTCAGGCCGTCGCCCATGGTTGGCATTCACGAGCACGCCGATCGTATACCCACCTTCAGTTTCTGGTAATCGCCGTGACGAAGTACCGATCCCACCCTTGAAACCGTAGGACACCATCCCTGTCCCTGCACCGACAGTCCCTTCCTGCACGACCCCGGAGGAGGCGCTGTCGAGCGCCCGCACCACATCCGCTTCCGAAACATGCCGCCCTTGTATGTCGTTGAGCCGCCCATCGTCGCATTCGGCAACCACTGGCGTCAGGGTATCGTCGCTAATGCCGATCTCCGGATAGCGCGCGATCATCCAGCTCATGACCCCATTGGCCACTCGTGGCACATTCAACGTATTTGTGAGGGCGATCGGGTACTCGAGAAGGCCCGATTCGCTTATCCAGGCAAGTCCGGTCATCTCACCAGTACCGTTGAGAACAAACGACCCGGCCGGCACTTTCTTGTGCCACACATCAGCGCGGGGGATGACGACCGTCACACCGGTTCGCACCGGGCCGAGCCCGGGCTTGAGCGGCCCGTCGCCAGAGACGAGAGTGGTCTGGCCCACGGTGACGCCGGCCACGTCGGTAATCGCGTTGAATGGTCCCGGGGTATAGGAGCCGACGACGATGCCAAGAGCGCGAGATCGCAATCGAGGTTCTCCCGGCTCGCTGGTTTGGGCAGAAACGAGCGGGGCTGAGCAGATCCCGATAGCCAGGATCAGCAGCGGGATTGTCAGGCTGGTATTTCCGTTAGACCTCATGGATGGATCCGACATGAGGAACAGTGACTTCAATCTTTGGGTGTTCAGCCTGAATGGCAGCGGCCAGTGAGAGGGACTGCTTTTCTTCACCATGGACGAGAAAAATCTTACTCGGGCTCGGCTTGATTGCGCGCACATAGGCCAAGAGGTCCTGACGGTCTGCATGGGCAGAGAGCCCGTTCAGCTTGACGATCTGCGCCCGGCGCGGAGTGGGCACGCCAAAAATAGGCACGACATCCCACCCTTCGACAAGCTTGCGCCCGAGGGTATGCTCAGCTTGAAAGCCTACGAATACAATCACGTTCGCTTCGTCTCGAATCGCATGTTTGAGATGATGCACGACACGGCCGCCTTCACACATCCCGGAGGCGGAGATAATAACGCAGGGCCCCTTCATGCTGTTCAGGCGCTTGCTATCTTCAGGCGAAGAGACAAAATGGATATAGCGTGAGGCGAAGAGGTCGCCGGAGGATGTGAAGGTGCGGGTGGTTTCTCCATCGTAGCATTCCGGGTGGCGGCGAAAGACCTCCGTGGCTCGTGAGGCCAACGGGGAATCGATATAGATCGGGATGGGATCAAGGCGCCCCTCGCCGACGAGTTCTTTGATCCGCATGACTAGTTCCTGAGTACGTCCGACGGCGAACGCGGGAACGATAATCTTGCTCTTGTGGGTTTTGGCATGAGTGAGGAGGTCCAGCGCCTGCTGTTTCATGATCGCTCGGTCGGATTCGTGCAGGCGATCACCATAGGTTGACTCAAGGATCAACAGGTCGCAGGGCGGCGGTGTCTCAGGGTCCCGAAGAATGGGCATGTTGGAACGGCCAAGATCTCCGCTGAAGAGCACGGTGGTGGTATTGCCGCGAGCCGTGTATTTCACCCGAATGGCCGCTGATCCCAGGATATGGCCGGCGTCGTGAAAGGATGCCGCGACGCGCGGGGCAATCTTGAGCATGTCCCCGTATCGCACACCCTCGAATCGTCGGACGAGCTTACGAACGTCATCGATATTGTAGAGTGGCAGGGCACAGGCCTTCCCCTTCCGCTGCTCCTTCTTGTTGACGTAGCTGCAGTCACTCACCTGTACTCGCGCCGAGTCCTCGAGCATAAGCTCCGTCAAATCCGCGGTGGCTCTGGTGAGGTATGTTTTTCCGGAGAAACCGTGCTTCGGGAGTACCGGTAAGGCGCCGGAGTGGTCGATATGAGCATGGGAGAGTAAGACCGCATTGAGCGACTTGGGGTCGAACCCGAAATTTCGATTCTGCCGATGGGCTTCGTCTCGGCGTCCTTGAAATAGTCCACAATCAAGCAATAGCCGGAAACCCGGCATCTCAAGCATGTGGCGGCTTCCCGTCACTGATCGCGCGGCCCCATGGAACGAGACTTTCATGATGACGGTACTCCATTGTGGCGGCTGATCAGATCCCAGGCTTCCTGAGCCGTCTCAGCATAGTGGAACAGTTGAAGGTCCCGTTGGGCAATGAGTCCATTCTCGACAAGCCATTGCCAGTTGATCAGGCGCTCCCAAAAGTCCCGTCCAACCAGCACGACCATGACATTTTCGGTCTTCCCTGTCTGGAGAAGCGTCAGCGTCTCGAACAGCTCATCGAGTGTGCCGAATCCTCCAGGAAAGGCGACCAGCGCCTTGGCACGGATTAAGAAGTGCATTTTTCTGATGGCGAAATAGCGAAACTGAAAACTGAGTTTCGGTGTGATATAGGGGTTTGGGTGTTGTTCGTGCGGCAAGGTGATGTTCAGACCGATCGATTTCGCTCCAACATCTGCGGCTCCACGGTTTGCCGCTTCCATAATGCCAGGCCCTCCGCCGGTGACAATCACATAATCGCAACGACCGTCGATTTGGCAGGTCGATGAAACCAGCCGTCCGAACTCACGCGCCACGTCATAGTACTTCGAGAGAGCGAGTTGTCGTCGCGCGATCGCCACCTTTTGCCGGTGCGTTGGATCGTGAGGGGTTTGAGCGGCCTCCGTTTCGGCCATGTGGAGCGCATGCTTCGCGGCGTCCGATTCTTGTAACCTCGCACTGCCGAACACGACGATGGTCGACCGGATACCTTCTTCATTCTGAATCAGTTCGGGCTTGAGAAGTTCGAGGCCGATGCGGATAGGGCGGAGTTCTTCCCGCTGGAGAAACTCTGTGTCCTTGTCGGCGGGGATATAGGAGGGGGATTCTGCTGCGGGGGTGAAGGAGTCTGAATTAGGTGGGCGAATCATGCGGGCAATTATAGCTGGTGCTTGGACGTCCGGCAATTCGCGATGTGATGCAGTGACCTAGAACGGCCAGAACCAAATGACGGGCTCATCTGTGGATTTTCGAGAAAACCCGTAGGCTCGCACGGTCCACCGAGGATCGAATACCACTTGGAGTTGTTCAGGTGTAACTCCGATCTTGTTCAGTCTTATCGTCGGGGAGTAGGGTAAGAATAGGCGACCGATGGCACCGAAGTCCAGACCCGCAGATTTGGTATCGCTCCAATAATAGAGGGCCACAACCCCGAAATCAGATTCGGTCACCTCATCTGGGGCTCCGATGTGATCGGCTAATTCTCGTATTGTCGTCTGTCCGACGCGAATAAAGCTGACCTGTTCCGGAGTCAGGACGTCGTTGAGCGTGGCTCGGCGGACACTACATCCAGCGCAGAGAAAAATGACGCAGAGCGCACCAACGACCAATTTGATCGAGTGAAAATACGACGCCAAGTTAGTCACCGAATGGCCACAGTCTGAATTCTGTGCGACCGGTGCGTTTGCCATAGACCACTTCTTCAGCTATCCCCTCCCTGTTGAAAAATACATAGAGATTGTCGCTCTTGACATCCATTCGGATGAAGTTCAGCAATATGAGCATCATAGCCGGTGATTTCCCGTCATAGTAATAGTAGTGAAAGATCTCTCGATCGTTGCCTCTGACAATCCGATCCGGCGCACCGATCGAGGAGACAACTTCCGCCATGGTCGTTTTGCCTTTCTTGATAGCCGAGACGGCTTCTTCTTGAATCGGCTCGCCGACCGTTCCCCTGGTCACCACACAGCCCTGAAGCAGGGCCAAGGTCAAGACAATGATAATGCCGGCCAGCGGCTTGAAGAATAACATGATGACTCCTTTTGCTAAGCTTCGTTTGGACGATCTTCTAAACCCTTTGTGCGTGCCAGAACAAAATCGGTTTCAAATATGGCATAGGAGGACGGAGTGAGTCCCAATTTACGGTACACGGCTTGCGCGACGCTGTTGTTCTCTTCGACGTACAGACGAACTCCGCAGACATTCGGGCTTGTCTTGGCAGTGGCCATCACGGCTTCATTCATCCGGCGAAAGACGTTCTGGCGACGCCAAACGGGGTCGACATACACACTCTGTATCCACCAGAATACGCCGTTCCGCCAATCACTCCATTCATAGGTGATCATCAACTGCCCCAACAGTTGGCTATCGTCGGCCTGCTTCACCTCGGCAACCATGAAAAAGCCATGTTCAGGAGAATTAAGGATGGCACGGGTTCCCTCGTGCAGACGGTCAAAATCGAGGCGGCGGCCTTCTGTTTCAAGAGCCATGGCTGCACTGAACGACGCAATTGTCGCCGCATCTTCCGGTTTAGCGAGTCGGACATTCAGGTGGTCGAGGCTTGGCATGGCGCTCATTCGATTGACTTGGGAGATTGTAACCATCCGTTTCCCGGCTTATACAAACCAGCGGTAAACTCCATCTTGATGGCCTCTTCCGGCAACAGATTGATCGGGCGTAATTGTGACTCGGGAACAAACGCAAGTAATCCGGTGAAGGGGTGGATGGCTGTGGGCACAAAGACCATGAGTAGACTTGCCGGTGTGATTTGCAGCGCGGTCGGTGCGGTCCCCATCACAAAACCGATCGCCCAGAGACCGTCGCGAGGGAATGGGAAGGCCACCACGGCGCTGCGTCCGAAGCGAGAACGGAAATTAAGAAGATCGGTCATCCCTTTCAGGGTGATGTAAACACTGCTGACCAGTGGGATCCGCTGGATCCACCGTTCTGTTTGGGTGATGATGCGACGTCCGATTACATGGGTGGCAATCGCGCCGACAATAACAACAAGGAGTAGCAACAGAAAGAGGCTGAGTCCTGGCCTTTGCCGGGCTCCAATATTCCCCGATAAGTCATGGATTAATTCGGTGAAGGCATGAAAAAGCGTGGAAAGGATCAAAAATGTGGCCCAGGCCGGCACAAGGGCCAACAATCCGGCCAAGAAGTACTTCCACAGATTCTTTGACATCGCCGCTTGCTTCCTTCTCTATGATCAAGCGCGGCTAGTGTAGCAGAAGCCGCTAACCGAAATAGTGTCTGCGCGCGGGGCTTGATCTCATCGGTATCTGTGCTCTATTCTTGCCATGTCATGTCGGTCCGGTTCACAGGGAGGGGCTTTATGACAGAACGTACGGAAGCAAGGCGTCCGGTCAATCTCGACAAGGATCTTCTCGCCATTCTCTGTTGCCCCGACACGAAACAGGAAGTGCATTTGGCTGAGAATGCCCTGATTGACAAGTTAAATGAGGCGGTGATCAGTGGGCAACTGAAAAACAGGGCGAATAAGCCGGTCACCGAACCCCTCGATGGAGGCTTGATCAGAGGCGACCGCAAGATCCTGTATCCTATTCGCGAAGACATTCCTGTCATGCTTATCGAAGAAGGCATCCCCCTGGAAGGAATGATTTAGCCCGCATTCTTCATTAGCGATTCTGCCGCATTCGCAGATTCGGCAATGCAGAGCAAGCCTTCACATATCTTCAGTTCTGCCGGTTTCCCTGCATCTA
>JAABQN010000083.1 GCA_011391455.1 Nitrospiraceae bacterium | reverse complement strand
TCAGAGGGGGCGTCGACGATGAGTCAGCATGAAGAGGGCCTCATGCTGCCGGACGACGAGCATAATCGCGTGCTCGTCAGCAACGTGCACCCCTCGAACTGGGTCAACCCTGAACCGGCCGGCCGCTACAACATTGTGGTCATTGGGGCAGGGACTGCGGGATTGATTACTGCCGTCATCGCTGCGAGCTTGGGGGCCAAAGTGGCCTTGATCGAAAAACATCTGATGGGCGGCGACTGTTTGAATGTCGGCTGTGTACCCTCGAAAGGCATCATTCGCGCGGCAAGGGCTTGGGCCGATTTGCGGAAGGCTGAGGAGTTCGGCCTGCATATTCCCTCCGGGGTAAAGTACGATTTTAGCGCTGTGATGGCGCGTATGAGAAAACTGCGGGCGCAGATCAGCCACAATGATTCAGTTCATCGCTATACGAAGTTGGGAGTGGATGTCTATATCGGCAGCGGGCGCTTTACCGGCGCCGATACCATTGAGGTCGAAGGACCGTCCGGCAATCGTACCCTCACCTTTGCGAAAGCATCTGTCTGCACCGGAGCAAGGGCGTCGACGCCTCCGACACCGGGATTGAAAGAAGCAGGTTATCTCACCAATGAAACGGTGTTCTCGCTGACGGAACTGCCGCCACGCATCGGGGTGATCGGTGCCGGTCCCATCGGTTGCGAGTTGGCGCAGTCGTTTGCCCGCTTCGGGAGCCAGGTCTATCTTATTGAAGCGATTCACGGCATCCTGCCGAATGAAGACCGCGACGCGGCTGAAATTGTCGAGCAGCAGATATTGCGCGACGGGGTGAAGCTGCTCTGCTGTGGGAAGGATATGAAGGTACAGAAGACGGAGGCCGGTAAACGGCTCACCGTCGAGTCGCATGGCCAGCAGTACGATGTGACGGTCGATGAGATTCTTGTCGGCGTCGGTCGCACTCCGAATGTCGAGGGCATCGGCTTGGAAGCGGTCGGTGTCGAGCACGACAAGAACGGGGTCAAGGTGAACGAGCGGCTGCAGACGACGAATCCCAAGATTTTTGCGGCAGGCGACATTTGCTCGCGCTACAAGTTCACCCATGCCGCCGATGCCATGGCGCAGATCGTCATTCAGAACGCCCTATTTCCACACCCATTCGGCTTAGGCTATGCCAGCGTTGAATCCTTGATCATGCCCTGGTGCACCTTTACGGAGCCGGGAGTGGCGCATGTCGGGCTGTACGAGAAGGATGCGAAGGAGAAGGGAATCGAGGTCGAGACCTATACTTATAAACTTAATGAAGTCGATCGCGCGATTCTCGACGGGGAAGATGAGGGCTTCGCGCGGATCCACATCCAGAAGGGTACAGATAAGATTGTCGGCGCGACGATTGTGGCAGCTCATGCCGGCGACATGATCAGCGAGTTTTCCGTGCTGATGAAAGCCGGCGCAGGAGCCAAGACGATTGCCGGGACGATCCACCCCTATCCGACTCAGGCCGAGGTCAATAAGAAGGTGGTCAACCTCTGGCGCAAGGCGCATTTCACTCCGCGGACGAAGAATCTATTGATGAAGTTGTTCGCATGGATGAGGAGAGGGTGAGGGTGGACGTGGTTGCCTTCCTTGCTCGCAGAACGCGCACATTCAGAAAGTGCTCGTTCGATGCGCGCAGTGGAAGGCGAACTACGCCTGTCTTCAAAAAGGGAAACGGTAAGATGCTGGTTGCGACAGGCGTACTTCTCGCGATGTGGTTGTTGATTGTTCCGGCGTGCCTATGGGCACAGAGTGGAACAGTCCTCGAAGTGGGAAAATTCTCGGCGAGTCAGGTCGGGCAGGCGCTGCCCGATGGGTGGAAGCCTCTCACCTTTAAAAAGATCCCCAAACATACCTCCTATGAAGTGGTGAAGGATGGAGGCGTGACGATCGTGAAGGCGGTGAGCGAGGCCTCGGCTTCCGGCCTGATCAAGCCGGTGGTGATCGATCCGAAAGAGTACCCGATTGTCCGGTGGCGCTGGAAAGTCGACAATGTGCTTCAGGGCAGCGATGTGGCGCTCAAGGAAGGCGACGACTTTCCGGCCAGGCTCTACGTCACCTTCGAATATGATTCTGACAAAGTCAGCTTAGGCAAGAAGCTCAAGTTCAAAGCCGGGCAGATTCTGTTCGGCGATATCCCAATCGCTGCCTTGAACTATATTTGGGACACGAAGACGCCTGTCGGTACAATCGTCGAGAACGCCTATACAGACTTCGCCAGGATGGTGATCGTTGAGAGCGGCACGCAAAAAATAGGCATGTGGATCGACGAAGAGCGGAATATTTACGAAGACTACAAGAAGGCGTTTGGAGAGGAACCGCCGATGATTAACGGTGTCGCGATTATGAGCGATACGGACAATACGAAGGAACAGGCCACGGCCTATTTTGGGGATATCGTTTTTCAGAAATCGGTGAAAGCGTCGGCTCGATGACATAAGGAACGGGCCGGCCTGTTGAGGGCCGGCCCGTTTATGGACACCGCCGCGCGTGAGGCGGGTGCGCGGATTCGAAATGGGAATTACTGAACGGAATTCGCGAAGCCGCCTCGCGTAATTTCCGCGCGGACAGTGTCCCCGACCTTTTTCTTGTGAATGTGTTTCGTGCTTTGCCCGACGCGCAGCACGATTTGATTGCCGTCGTAGTCTTCGACCGTGTAGCTGTCGCCTTGGACCTTCTTCAGAGTTCCACCGACGGTTCTCCATGCCGGGCCAGGCGAGGAGTCATGGTGGCCGGCTTTAGGCGCATCGACTTGTTCGGGAACATGGCTCACAGCCTGAGCTGCCGCCTTTGCAGAGGTGTGGCTAGATTTCTTGGAGTTCGAGTCCTTGGCCAGCGCCGGGGTCATCGCTAATGCAACAATGGCCACCGTGCTTACCAGGACAGGGAGTATCCGTTTTTTTCCGTTCTTCATGGCGAAACCTCCTTGCAGCGTGAGAATCAATTTCGACCTAGCACTCAGCAGCAAGGTGTGTGCCGCACGGTAGCGCAAGAATGATCAAGGAAGTTCAGCAGGTTAGGAGAATCGGCTGGTAAAGACCCTGGAAATGCCAAGAAAACAGGGGGGAAACGGCATCAGCCTGTCCAAATATGGCCGTGTCTCTCTAAGTGAGGATCAACTATGACAACACCCTTCACCAACCTGATAGCGGGCCGGCCGGTGTTGGCCACGTTTCAGATCAATCTCCGATGCAATTCTGCTTGCGGATATTGCGATCTGCCGCTCAATGTCGGCCGGTACGAGATGACCAGGGAAGAAATCCAGAGGGTCTTTTCCTGTCTCTATCGTGACGGTGTGCGGTTCGTGCTGGTGCAGGGAGGCGAGCCGCTGCTACGCCGCGATCTACCGGAGATTCTCGAAGACCTCTCGGCGATCGGCCTTCATCTCACGCTGATTACGAACGGCACGAAGATCACACCACAGCTGGTTGAACGATTGAGCCGATTGCCGCTGGCCATCTCGGTGAGCTTGGACACATTGGATCGAGAGAAGTATCGGCAGATTCGCGGCGCCGATCAGTTGGAGCAAGTGCTGGAAGGCATCGCGCTGTTGAGGACGTTTCCCCATCCCAAATTTCTCACCTGCATAGTGAGCGAAGTCAATCGAGTGGAGGCGCCGGCGGTCGTGCGATTTGCGCGGGAGCAGGGATTCTTGCCGGTGGTGGGCGCCTATCATTGGAGCGTTGGAACCTACGGCAGGCCTGATGAGCTGCTCATGTACGATCGAACGAGCGCAGCTGCTCTGTTCAGTGGGCTACTCGACGAAGAGCTGATTCCTTCCGGCTACCTTCGAAAGTTCGTCGAGGACAATGTGAGTTGGTTGCGTGGACAGAAGCTGGAACCCTGCGATGCGGGGCGATACAGTATTGCCATCGATGCATCGGGGAACGTGTCTCCCTGTCTGGCGTTCCCTTCCGTGGGAAATCTACTCGAATCGTCGCTGAGCGAGATCCTGGGACGCTTCGACCGAGGCGCTATTAAAGCCTGTTCCGATAACTCGTCCTGTAATCGCCTCGACGGCCGTGTTGTCGGAACAATGCTGCGCCACCCGATCACCGCGCTGCGGTCGGCGCGATCGTTCACCTCACAAGGAGCCCTCTCATGAGTCGCTGGATCGGCGCGGTTCTCCTTGTTCTCATTCTGGCCGGCTGTTCGACCTCACGAACCTTTCAGCCAGCCAATCCCATTGCGCCTGAGCTGGTGTCTCACCAGATCTGGGATCGAATCGTTCAGGCTCAGGTCCACGATGGACAGGTTGACTACCCTGCCATACAGGCCGGCGGTTTGCTTGATGGCTACTTGGGGGAGCTGAATCGTATCGACCCCACGAAATTACCGACGAGGCGGCACGAACTGGCGTTTTGGATCAATGCCTACAACGCGTTTGCCGTCAAAGGCATTCTCGACCACTATTCACCGATGACGCTCTGGGGACGCTACCGCTATTTCATCGGCAGGGATTATCAAGTCGGCGGCGCCATCATCAGTCTCTACGATCTTGAACGGCAAGTGTTGATTGAACAGTTTCATGAGCCGTTGATGCACTTTGCCATTGTCTGCGCGTCGGCATCCTGTCCGAAGCTTCAGCCCTGGGCCTATCAGCCGGATCAACTCGATCGTCAGCTCGATCGTGTCGCCAGATCGTTCATCAACGATCCCACGCGTAATCGATTCGATCGAACGCAGAAAGTGGCTTCCCTGTCGATGATCTTTCAGTGGTTTGAAAAGGATTTCGCCGATGCCGCTGGATCGCTGTTGGCCTATATCGCTCGTTATGTCGACGATCCAGAATTAGCGAAGGAACTCGCTCAGCCTGGCTACCGCATTGAGTATCTCGACTATGACTGGAATTTGAATGGCATTTCGCTCAAGGAGGAGATGACTCGTGCTAGTGCACCCTGACGAAAAGGCGCCGATCGCGCGACTGCTGACGTTTCTTGAGCAGGGCGAGCGCTTGGCGAACGAATGTGCTAAGGCCCAGGCGGTGTTGGCGCCTGATTCTGGATCGCGGCGCTTTCTTCTCAGCCAGGCCCGCCAGGAGGCTGCGCATGCCTTGGTGTTTCAAGGCGCTATTGCCTGGCTCGCACCGAGACATCTCGGCGATGCGCCGTTTCTGCCCGCGTTAGAGGAGTATCGAAAGATACTCAATGGTGCCCTGGCCCGGCAGGATCTGCTTGAAACATTTCTGGCTGAGCAGGTCATTCTTGAAGGACTGGGCGAAGCGATCCTGACGCGCATCGAAGAAGGATTGGCAAAACGGGCCGCGCCGTTCGGTCGGCTGCGGCGAATGTTGCTCCAGCAAGAAGAGGCCCATCATGGATTTGGCCGGCGCATGCTCGAACAGGCGATGACCGAGGGGCGGATCGATGCGGAGACGTTACGATGCCGCGCGCAGGACTATCTTGCCCTGACCGATCAGATGGTGCTGACATTGAGCGATTTGTTCGAATCGATCGCCGAAGACCCTACGGCGTGGGCGCAGGATGCACGGAAGTTTCTACCGGAGTGGCTGCTTGAAGCAAGAGCATATGGCTGATGGCTAATAGCGTATAGCAGGAGAAGGAACGAACGATGGTCTCAGTCGTTATCCCGGCTTACAACGAAGAGAAGGCGCTTCCGCACACGTTGCGCGAACTGTTCTGCCAGGGCGGCGATTACGAAGTCATCGTCGTCGACGGCGGCAGCACCGATTGCACTCGCGCGATTGTTGATTCCTTTGGATTCGTCGCAACGTCAATTCAACATTCTTTTGTGCCCTCACCCCTTCACCCCTCACGTCTGTTTTTGACCGCTACCAAAGGCCGTGCCTCCCAGATGAATATGGGCGCCAAACAGGCCCAGGGCGAGTGGCTCCTCTTTCTCCATGCTGATACGGCCTTGCCCCCAGGCGCGATTCAGCGGCTGAACGAGATGGAGGCGGACGAGACCATCCAAGCCGGTGGGTTCATGCACCGGTTCTCCGGCGACGACTGGCGGCTCAAGCTGATCTCGTTCCTGGATAATTTCCGTTGCATTCGCAGCAGAATCATCTACGGCGACCAAGCCCTTTTCGTCCGCCGCCCATTGTTCGAGCAGCTAGGTGGGTTCCCCAATCAGCCCATCCTTGAAGATGTCGCCTTCTGCGAGCGCCTCATAACCGTGACCAGGCCGCTACTGCTCTTGCCCGCTGTAGTGACCGATGCGCGTAAGTTCTTGAAAGTAGGTGTCTGGCTCAGCTTTCTGCATGTCCTTTTCATTATCCTCCACGTCGAATTCCACCTTCCGATCCTGCCGCGAGCGTTCTTCAAGGACGTGCGTTAGCCGCCGCTCACCCCCTCGCCGAAATCCTATCTCCTGAACCAGCATTGCAGCTTCGTGCTCAGGGGGCAGAGTCGTCACGAAGCGCCATGAATCATGGCACCTACATTCCCCCGTTTACCTTTCTTCCTTTCTACCGTCAAACCAACCAGACAAGACTGAAAGGATGGGCTTAGACGTAGCCATCTTTCTTAACCAGGGGGGAGTTCTATGAAACGGTCATCTATTCTGTTCAATCTTCTCGGTGCGGTGGGGCTGGTCGGGCTGTTGTTTGGCTGCGGAAGCGGTGGCGGCGGCGGGGCTTCGACCGGGACGGCTAGCGGGTCTGCGGCAGCCTCTGGAACAGTCACTGGTTTCGGTAGCGTGTTTGTCAATGGGAAGAAGTTCGAAACGAATGATGTGGAAGTGCGGCATGACGGTATAACGGAGCGGTGCACTATCAGTCAGGCCACCAGGTGTGGTCTCGAAGAAGGGATGACGGTGAAAGTGTCAGGGGATTTCAGTGGCTCGTCACACAGGGCAACAACCATTGTCCAGGAAGACACACTGGAAGGGCCAATTACAAACGTGGACGTTCCCAATAGCCAGTTTTCTGTGTTGGGTCAGACTGTGCTGGTAGACGACACGACCAGGTTCGATTCAGGGGTCAACCTTACCAATCTGGTTGCCGGTAATATCGTTGAGGTGAGCGGATTCGTAAAAGCTGACGGTATCATTGTCGCGTCATTTGTTGAGAGAAAAGCCGGAATTGGTTGTGGGGCTGACGGCTGCGAAATTAAGGGGGTCGTGAAGAATCACAATCACGCCACGACAAGTTTCCAAATTGGAGGACTCACTGTCATCTATGACATTGATGGCACGATCCCCGATACGATCGTTGGCGACATGCCTGTTCCCACCAACAATAATAATTGGAATGGCATTTTTGTTGAGGTGAAAGGAACAAGCTTGAGTGGGACGACGCTTACAGCTACCAAAGTCGAACCGGAAAATGATGGTGTTGGCAATATTGGTATGGATGAATACGAGGTCGAAGGGTTTGTGACACAGGCCGGTTCAGCAAGTGGCAATATTATTGATTTCACCATTGGGACCACGCAGGTGAGAACCACGGCGAATACGGAGTTCCGTGGCGGGACGGTCGACGAGATCGTGGTTGGCGCGAAGATGTCTGCTGAAGGGCGCTTCGATGGGACCACCCTCATTGCCAAGCACGTGAAATTCCACGAGAGCGTGAAACTTGAAGGGAATGCAGCGGTCAACGGCAACTCGCTGACGCTTGCAGGTCTGCCTGGTGTCATTATTACCGTGAACAGCCAGACGGAATTGAAGGACGGTGGGAATCCAATTACGTTAAACGATCTGAATGGCAATCATGTGCGGGTACGTGGCCGTGTGAGCGGCACCTCTTCTGTCATCGCGACTCGTATCGAACTACAGTCGCTGGGTAATAATAATGATGATGTGAATATTCAAGGGCCAGTGCAGTCAGTCTCCGGTCAGGTCCTGACGATCCTGGGGGTGGATGTCGATACGACAGGGATAGACAACACCAACTTCGAGGGACTCAACGATCAAGTTATCGGGCGAGCGGCCTTCTTCAATGTTGTGAAAGCCGACACATTGGTCAAGGTGAAGGGCCGGCTGAATGTTGATGGCGTGACCGTGACGTGGCGCGAAGCAGAACTCGAAGATTAACTGAAACTCGACGAGAGGAATACATGAAACACACGATACGAATATCCACAGCGGTCTGGCTCTTGACGGGGTTGGCTGTATTGACAAGCCCGGTCTGGGGGCAGGTCACAGGACCAACTCAGAATGGGCAGATAGACCGATTGCGCCATGAAGGGGCCAATGACCGTGGGGGGAATCGAGGCGACAATCGGAGTGGGCGTAGCGGAAGCAACAACAGTGGGCC
>JAABQN010000082.1 GCA_011391455.1 Nitrospiraceae bacterium | reverse complement strand
TGGCCCTCCTTGAGGGCCCACCCTAAACCGGACAGATCACGTGCTACAAAAACCGGACAGATGATGTGCTATCTACACTGGGGAAAACCAGAGTTGACGGACTGCGTCATAAGTTGATAGATGGACAGGCCTGGCTATGTTCATTTGCCTGTGAGGACGCCATGCCTATAGATGAGATTACCCAAAAGGTCAGCGATCGCTATGCTCGGGCTGCCTCAATGGGCGAGCAGATGTGCTGCCCGACTAGCTACGACATGGCCGATCTCCAGTCGTTCATCCCGGAAGAGGTCCTCAAGATTTCGTATGGGTGCGGGACGCCAGCCGGACTCAAGACCGTCTCCCAAGGGGAAACCGTGCTGGATATCGGTTCCGGTGGCGGTATCGATTGTTTCGCAGCTTCCCGGCTCGTCGGTCCCACTGGTCACGTCATCGGGATCGACATGACTGACACGATGCTGGCCATCGCCCGAAAGCATGCCCCCCTCGTCGCAACCAATCTTGGATACGCCTCCCCCAACGTCGAGTTTCGCAAAGGGATGGCGGACGCGATACCGGTGATCGACGGCGCCGTCGATCTGATCATCTCCAATTGTGTAATCAACCTGGCGCCTGATAAGCGGAAGGTCTTTAGGGAAATGTTTCGCGTCGCCAAACCGGGTGGACGATTTACCATCTCCGACATCGTAGCCGATCAGCTGGTTCCGCAATATTTGGTGCATGACGCTGAAAAGTGGGGTGACTGTCTCTCCGGAGCGCTGACGCTCACCGACTATATCGCGGGAATGGTGGGAGCCGGCTTCCTGGGCATTCATCTGATCAAGGCCTCGTCCTGGCAGATGATCGACGGCATTCACTTCTTCTCCGTTACCTTGACGGGATATAAACTTCCCGCCGGCGCGTCTCAGTCGAACGCTCGTTACGCTACGCTCCGCGGGCCGTTCAGCCGAGTGGTTGATGAACTGGGCACGACGTACCTCCGGGGCATTCCCCAGCCAATCACGCCAGAGACTGTCTGCCTCTTGAGTCAAGCTCCGTTAGTTTCTCACTTTATCCTGTCCTCCAGTCCACTGTGGTTGGATCGAGCCGACGACCGATGGACCGCGGTCTATCCGGTAGACGCTCCCTGTCATTGGCAAGGACATTTCGCCATGTTCGCCGGACCCTTTGTCGAAGCTGCCGATGACGACCACCACCTGTATCGCCGGGGTGAACCGTTGGAGATCTGTTCGAAGACGCTACAGGTATTGGAAACCGACGCCTACGCTCCCCATTTTGCGATCATCAACCGTGCAGGCCAGAGCGTCATCGGTGAGGCCGTGACCTGCGCCCCCAATGGGAGCTGCTGCTGATGCATGATGACGCTGCGTCACGCAGACGATCTCGGTAATCGGTTCCGATACAGGCCGCGACATCTTGCAATAAATTCTATGGCACTGACCCTACTGGGACAACAGAGCCCCCTTGCCTCCTCAACGGAGCAATTGAAGATACTCGGGAGGACCGCGAGTTGCCCCCCTTTCGAGACGCAACTCCATCACATCGGCCTGCTCCCACTTCGAGCCACCGGGATCACCGTCTTTCAGATCAATGTCGGCAAGCTCTGCAATCAGGCATGCAGGCATTGTCACGTCGATGCGGGACCTGATCGCACCGAACGCATGTCCCTCGAAACGGCGGAACAGTGCATCCGTGCTCTCGCGAAGACCGATATCCCGACGGTCGATATCACGGGTGGGGCACCAGAGCTCAGCCCCAACTTCCGCTGGCTGGTTGAACAGAGCCGGGCACTAGGTCGCCACGTGATAGATCGCTGTAACTTGTCTGTCTTGCTCCTCCCCTCTCAAGCGGACTTGGCGGAGTTCCTCGCCGGGCATCGTGTGGAAATCGTCGCGTCGCTGCCCTATTACCGCGCCAACCAGACCGATGCGCAGCGGGGCGAGGGCATTTTCGAGAAATCGATCCAGGCGCTTCGCCTCCTCAACCAACTCGGCTATGGACGACCCGGCAGCGGATTGCCTCTGAATCTCGTCTGTAATCCGGTCGGAGCCTTTCTCCCTCCCCAGCAAGAGGCTATCGAAGCACAGTTTCGAAAAGAACTCCGGGCTCGCCATGGTATCGAGTTCACCCGCCTCTACACGATCACCAACATGCCAATCAGCCGGTTTCTTGAGTTTCTCCTGGAGAGCGGCAACTACGAGCAGTATATGGAACGATTGGCCAACGCCTTCAATCCCGCTGCCGCGGCTGGCGTCATGTGCCGCTACACCATCTCCGTGAGTTGGGACGGCACCCTCTACGACTGTGACTTCAACCAGATGCTCGACCTGCCGGTGAACTATGGCGCGCCTGCCCATATCCGGGACTTCGATCCGGTTCAACTCAATCGGCGACAAATCACGACGCGCAACCATTGCTACGGCTGCACGGCAGGAGCCGGTTCCTCTTGCGGCGGATCCGTCACATCCTAAGAATTACGATGGAAATCTCTCTCCTCGCCTTCGCACTTGCATTCGCTCTCGCCTTTGCCAATGGCACCAACGATGTCTCCAAAGCGATCGCGACCTTAGCCGGTAGTGGGGTCACCAATTATCGATCGGCTATCGCCTGGGGAACTGTCTGGACCATCATCGGCGCGGGAGTAGCGGCCTTCGTGGCAAGCGCGATGGTCAAGACCTTTAGCCATGGCCTCGTCCAGGCCGGCACGATCATCGAACCGACTGTTACCTTAGCCGTCTTAATCGGGGCAATGGTATGGATCCTTTTCGCATCGATCACCGGTCTCCCTGTCTCAACGACTCATGCCCTCATCGGTGCGATTGTCGGCACCGGCTTGGTCGCCTTTGCCGGAGAAGGATTGATCTGGGGGGCGATTGGAAAAAAGATTGCCCTTCCCTTGTTACTCAGTCCCTTCCTCGCCTTAACTCTTTCACTGCTCATCCATCCGGCTATTCGGACACTTGCGAAAAGGTGGGACGGGGCCTGTCTGTGCGTGATGCCGGCCTCCCGTGCATTAGTGGCCATCGATACGCATGGCGGCACCAGGACCCTGTTTCAAACATCGAGTTTTAACCAACCGATCATGGCCGTACCATCGCAATGCGACCGCGCCGGTTTGCGGGGGCTGGTCATGGGACTCGATACGATTCACTGGATCTCCAGCGGCCTTGCGTCGTTTGCCAGAGGTACGAACGACGCGCCGAAGATCGTCGCCATACTCTTAATCGGCAGCTCGGCTGTCACATGGCCCAACGCCTCATCGCAGCTTATTGCTTTTGGTGGAATCGCCATTGCGATGGGACTTGGCAGCTACTTTGGTGGGCTCCGCGTAACTGAAGTTCTTGCTGAGAAGGTGACGAAGATGAATCATGCGGAGGGGCTGTCTGCAAACCTGACGACTTCGAGCCTGGTTCTCGCCGCCGGTTCTCTCGGATTGCCGGTCTCGACCACCCATATCAGCAGCTCAGCCATTATCGGAATCGGCCTACTCAAAGGCAGAAACAACGTGCGCTGGACGACTGTACGTGACATGGTCCTGGCTTGGGTCATAACACTGCCGGCGTCGGCTCTCCTCGCAGGCGGCGCGTACCTCATTCTCACCCGAACGCTCTAGCCTCTCTTGTCTATCTGGTGAATGTCGTTCAGACCAAAAAACCAGACTAACCAGACCAACTAGATGAACCAACTGGAAATTATCGTGATTGCGTAGCCTCTAGGCAGTCTGCTAAGGTGGCGCGGACAGAGATCCTCGCAATTATCTTCGATCGGATATTTCACATGGTCTGGGACCCCAAAGATCCTTGGAGTAGGAAGAGCGACCCGCTTGAGGACGCCCTCAAGCAGGCCCAGTCGCAATTCCAGAATCTGCTGCCCTCTTTCAAGAGCCTGATGCCCTCAAGCGGGTTCAGAAACATCGTCGTGGCAGGACTGCTCGTCTTTGTTGCCTGGCAGAGTGTCTTTATTGTTTCCCCTGATGAGGAGGGCGTCGTCAAACGATTCGGCATCCCTGCCAGAACCGTGGGACCTGGCCCCCACGGGAAAATCCCTTTCATCGAAACCGTCCTACAACCGAAAGTCCAAAAACTCCACCGCGTCGAGGTCGGCTTCCGCACAGATCGGCAAGGCCGCCAGCAGATGCTGGCGCAAGAAGCCTTGATGCTCACCGGCGACATGAATATTCTGGCCATCGAATTCATTGTGCAATACAAGATTAAAGAGTCTGCGAACTATCTCTTTAACGTCGCAGACATCCATGAGACGATCGGCAAAGCTGCCGAGGCCTCCATGCGGGAAGTGGTTGGCAAGGGCAAGATCGACGAGGCCTTGACGACCGGCAAAGCCCAGATCCAGCAGGATGCCCAGATACTCTTGCAATCCCTTCTCGATCAGTATCAGGGCGGCGTCCAAGTCGCAGCGGTCCAACTCCAAGATGTCAGCCCTCCCGAAGCCGTGGCGGCAGCGTTCAAAGATGTGACAAATGCGAAGGAAGACCGGGAAAAACTGATCAACCAGTCTCAAAGTTATCGTAACGACATTCTCCCCAAAGCCCAAGGCGAAGCGGCTCAGGTGGTGAACCAGGCCAAGGGCAACGCCCAGTCGCGACTGAATCGCGCCCAAGGTGAGGCCAACCGTTTTCTGGCGACTTTGAAAGAATACAATCAAGCAAAAGACATCATCAGCAAGCGGATCTATATCGAAACCATGGAAGAAATCCTCCCGAACGTCGAAAAAATCATCATTGATGGCAAGGCAGCCGATCGTATTCTTCCATACCTTCCCCTCGATCGCCACAAGCCCATGACCAGCACAGCCACTGAGGACCACAAACCATGACCAAGCAGGGATTCATCATTGCCGTGCTGGTGGTCGTCATCGGGTTGTTTTTCCTGGGGGCCTCACCGCTCTTCGTCGTAGACATCACCCAGAATGCGATCGTGGTTCAGCTCGGAAAGCCTGTTCGCAATATCACAGAGCCGGGGCTCTATGTGAAAGTGCCGTTCATTCAAGAGGTCACCTACTTCGATAAGCGCCTGTTGGACTACGACACACAGGCACAAGATGTGATTACACAGGACAAGAAAACCCTCCTTCTTGACAACTACGCCAAATGGCGGATTATCGACCCACTCAAGGTTTATCAGAACTTTCAAACCCAACGGGGGGCGTTGCAACGGCTTAACGACATTATTTATTCTGAACTCCGGGTCGAACTCGGGCGCCATGACCTTCTAGAAATTGTCGCAGATCACCGCGCCGAACTCATGAAAATTGTGACCCAGCGGTCGCATGAGAAAGCGTCCGCCTATGGGATCGAGATTCAGGACGTGAGAATTAAGCGCGCCGACCTCCCTGAGCAGAACGAGAAGGCCGTGTTTGCCCGAATGCAAGCTGAGCGGGAACGGCAGGCAAAACAATACCGTGCAGAAGGCGCTGAGGAAGCGCAGAAAATCCGTTCAGAAGCGGAAAAGGATCGAGAGATTATTCTGGCTCAGGCGTACAAGGAATCGGAAGAACTTCGGGGCGCGGGTGACGCAAAAGCCTTTAGGGTCTATGCCGACGCCTACCGGCAAGATGTTCATTTTTTCGAATTTACTCGCTCGATGGAAGCCTACAAGAAAACCTTCAAAGACAAGTCCACCCTGGTGATGAGTCCAGACTCTGAATTTCTCCGCTATCTTAAGCAGCGCTAGCCCTTAGGACAACCCTACGATCTCGCCCGTGCCTGGATCGATTCCAATCCGTTCCCCTGCCGGCTTCTTGGGCAGCCCCGGCATGAGTTGAATGCCCGAGCAGACCGCTGTCAGAAACCCAGCCCCTGCGAGTATTCTCACCTCTTTGATCGGCAGCGTAAACCCGGATGGGCGCCCTTTCAGCGCCGGGTCGTGTGACAGTGATAACGGTGTCTTAGCCATGCAGATGGGCAGCTGATCAAATCCGAGCTGCTGCGCCGTCTCGATATCTCGCTCGGCTTGTGCATCGAACGACACGGACGAAGCTCCATACATCTGCATGGCAATAGTCTGGATTTTCTTTTTGATCGGCCAGACGACGTCATATAAATGCATGAACGAAGACGTTTTCGCTGCGGCTCTGACCACCGCCTCCGCCAACTCTTCAGCCCCTTTCCCACCATCGGTCCAATGAGTTGAGACCGCAGCATCCACCGCACCAACATCCCGGGACCTTTCGCGAACCCATTCCAGCTCAGCCACCGGGTCATCGATGAAAGCATTGACCGCCACCACGACTGGCACCCCATGGGCTTTCACGTTCGCAATATGCTGCTCCAAGTTCGCAAATCCCTTTACCAATGCCTCCTGGTTAGGTCCGGTAAGCCCTGCCGGAAGCGGTGTTCCAACTTTGACCGCTCCTCCGCCACCATGAAGTTTGAGCGCGCGAAGCGTCGCAACCACCACAGCCGCCGCCGGCTTGAAACCTGATCGTCGACACTTGATATTGAAAAATTTCTCCGCCCCGAGATCACTCCCGAATCCAGCTTCTGTAACGACATAGTCCGCACAACGCAAAGCAATGGCATCGGAAAGAATCGAACAATTCCCATGGGCAATATTACCGAACGGACCCGTATGCACGAACGCTGCGGTTCCCTCCAGCGTCTGAACCAAGTTTGGCAACAGCGCTTCTCTCAGCAAGACCGCCATGGATCCGGCACATCCAAACTCCTCTGCCCGCATAGGCTTACCATCCGTTCTAAACCCAACAACAATCTGCCCAAGCCTCTGTCGTAGGTCGGCTTGACTCGATGCCAACGCGAGCATCGCCATGACCTCGGAAGCTTCGGTGATCACAAACTGGCCCGTGCGACCCGCAGTCCCCTCTCCCAGCGAGACTTGCCGTAGTGCTCGGTCACTGACTCCCAACGTCCGTGGCCAGGTGACCCGATTGGGATCCATCTTAAACCCGTTCCCATGAAACAAGTGATTATCAACAAATGCTGACAAGAGATTGTGACTGGCGGATACAGCGTGGGCGTCGCCAGTCAGATGAAGGTTGATATCTTCCATCGGGAGGACTTGCGCCCTTCCTCCTCCTGTCCCCCCCCCTTTGATCCCAAACACCGGCCCCAACGAAGGCTGCCGAAGCGTGACGGCCGTTCGATGGCCGAGGCGGGAAAGACCCATGGCAAGCCCGATGGAAGTTGTCGTCTTGCCTTCCCCTAGCGGGGTTGGATTAATGGCGGTCACAAGGATATACCTGCCGAGAGGCGCAGCGTGAAGTCGCTCGAGTACATCAAGTGAAACCTTCGCCTTGAGTCTTCCATACGGAAATAACTCGTTGGTCTGGATGCCAAGCTGGTCGGCAACGTCCTGGATTGGACGCGCCTTCACTGATCGGTTGATCTCAATATCTGTCATAGGCTGAGAACCGGCATAATCTCTACGACCGCAACGGGACGGCAGTATAGCATAGGAATTGAGCCGATTCGTTGGCTGATTTTGGATCGAAGGGGGAGATTCAGTGTGGCCTTGTCATGAACCGAGTCGGTTGATGATGAGCCAGTGACTAAACGAGAAGCTGAAGGTAGCTATTCGAGGATGTACTTTACCGGATCTAGCGCCTGACCATGAACCTTGACCATGTAGTGCAAGTGGGGCCCCGTGGCTAGTCCGGTACTGCCGACCAAGGCAACGACTTCTCCACGTTTTACGCGCTGCCCTTCTTTCACTAACGATTTTGCCAGGTGGCCGTAGAGCGTCTCAATGCCGAATCCATGATCAATTTTTACAACATTTCCCAGTTTTGGGTCGAAACCGACTGCTGTCACTCGGCCTTGAGCCGGCGCCTGGATAGGCGCATTGGCAGCAGCTCCAATATCTAAGCCATCATGCCACGCGGGCTTTTCTGTAAATGGGGAAACCCTTGGCCCAAACCCGGAAGTGACCCATCCCTTCACCGGCCAAATAGATGGGGTCGCGGCCCATCGAGAGGACTTGTTTTCGGCAGCTAAAGATAACTCTTCCAGTGATTGTTCCTGAATCGTAGCTTCCTTCGACAGCCAATCAATACCCTCCTTGATCGAGGCAATCATTTCTTGCTCAGTAAAATCATTCGAACCTCCCGATAGGCTCGTTTGGCCAACCAGAGCATTCTGACCAGTTTCTACTGAACTGAGGCGCTGAGCCCCATTGTCGCTCGTGAGGGCCTTCTCAGAGGAAGGAAGAGTATTGCCATCAGGAAGGGGACCGTCCACACCACCTCGGCCATTAACTATGTCCCCAGTTTTGGTAGGCTCAATTCCCAGCATGACACGAAGTCGCTGATTGACCTCCTTCATGCT
>JAABQN010000081.1 GCA_011391455.1 Nitrospiraceae bacterium | reverse complement strand
CAAACCTTTGTGGATCGATTCCGCTACCAAGCGAACAAAGCCAGCCAGGTTCAATCTCGCATCAAGGCGCTTGAGAAGGTCAAGATGATCGAGATTAAGCGCGATCCCAAGCGGGTGAAGTTCAAGTTTCCGCTCCCGGCAGCAAGCGGCCGGCAGGTCCTGGAACTCGACGGCGCGGCAAAACGTTACGGAGAAAAGGTGGTGTATGAGCGAGTGGATTGTTCGGTCGAACGGGGCCAGCGCATCGCGCTGGTGGGAGAAAACGGCGCAGGGAAAAGCACGTTGTTGAAAATGCTGGCCGGAGTGTTGGAGCCGGATAAAGGCAAGCGAACGGTCGGCCACGGTGTCACCCTGCACTACTTCGCCCAACACCAGGCCGAAACCCTGAACCCCGAACATACCATTCTCGACTCGCTCTCAGAAGTGTCCAACCAAGCGGAAACGAACTTTCTCCGTGGCATTGCCGGGGCCTTTCTCTTCACCGGTGACGATCAAAAGAAACCGATCAAGGCATTGAGCGGAGGGGAACGCAATCGCGTCGCGCTTGCACGGATGCTGGTTGAGCCGGCCAATACTCTGTTGCTGGATGAGCCAACCAACCATCTCGACCCGGCATCGGTCGATATGCTCACCGATGCGCTCTCGGACTTCCCAGGCACGATCATCTTTATTTCCCATGACCCCACCTTTCTGACCAGAGTCTGCACGCGCATCATTGAAATCGAAGAGGGCAAGGCCCGAAGCTTCTCCGGCGACTATGAGTACTATTTATGGAAGAAAGCCCAGGAAGTCGAATCCATCAAGGAATCGAGTGACGACCTGAAGGGAGTGAATCGCGAGAAGGAAGTCGGACCGACCAGGGCCATGGCGTCGCAAGCCCCATCGAAACCCTCAGCCGGAGATCGCCGTGATTTGAGCAAAACTCAGGCCCGACTGGAAAAACAGGTCGCCCGAGCTGAGGCTGAGATCGCTGACTTCGAAACGAAAATCAAAACGCGGGATCTCGAACTGGCGGACCCGGCGCTCTATAAAAACGAATCGACCAAGTGGAGCGTGCTGCAAACGGAATACGACGGGTGGAAGAAGGAACTTGTACGGCTCACTGCCAGGTGGGAAACGCTCTCAGCAGAGCTGGAAGAGGTGAAACAGAAACTAACAGCGTTCGCCTAGCGAGACTGGTCTATTTGGTTCATCTGATTAGCTTCGTTCAACCAAACAAACGAGATAAACCAAATGAACAAACTCGATGGCGGGCTTTTTCAGCATCCTGCTAGAGGGAGGATTTGACCGTTTCTTCGAGGTAATAATACAGCCAGCGGTTCTTCTCTTTTGTCACCAGCTCATCCCAGATCACACCGATCAGAAACCCCTTCTCCCACGGCTTCATCCAGGCAACTTTCCCATCGAGTTTTTCCATCTGCTCCGCGCGATCCGAATCGAGAAATGCCAACGATACCGTCACCGGCTGGGCCATCGCCAGCTTCTCTTTCGTGTGCAACCCTGCGCCGACTTTATTAACGTTATCCAAGACGGCTGTAATCGCTTTGGCCCCGCTCTTCGGTGAAATCAACGCGGAACCGACCAAAGTCGCCCGAACAAACTTGCGCCGTTCGTTCGTCACCGCTATCGAGGCAACCGATTTTGAGCTCTGCCGTTTCACAAGCCTAAGTATAACCGATTAGAAATCTTTGTCCACCACTCTCTGGGGCCCCATTAGGTGTCTTTAGGCCGGTAGTAACGGCGTCCCTTGAGCGATTCCGGGAGGTGCTCTTGCACCTTAGCTTGAGGATCGTCGTGAACATAGCGATAGCCTTTCCCATACCCAAGCCCCTTCATCATCGAAGTGACGGCATTCCGCAAATGAAGCGGAACCCCAAGATTTCCATGAGCTTTTGCGTCTTCCATGGCCTCAAGCAGTCCGATATAGGAGGCATTATCTTTGTGCCTGGTCGCGAGGTAGGTCGTCCCCTGGGCTAAATTGATTTGCGCTTCTGGGAGCCCCACAAACTGCACGGCTTGAGCGACCGCAGTTGCGACCACCAGCCCCATCGGATCGGCATTGCCTACATCCTCTGAAGCAAAAATAACCAGCCGGCGGGCAATAAATTTTGGATCCTCGCCCCCTTCCAACATCCGGGCAAGCCAATAGAGGGCGCCGTCAGGGTCGGAGTCGCGCAAGCTCTTAATATACGCAGAGATGACGTTATAATGTTCTTCGCCGGACTTGTCATAGCGGATCGACTTTTTCATCAACGCGGCTTCCAACGCCGCTCCATCGATCAGGCGCGTGCCGTCAGGCCCAGCCGGTTGCTGTGTGGCCACAAAATCCAGCGCGGTCAGGAGCGCTCGAGCATCGCCATTGCCATAGGCAATCAGTCGTTGCCTGGCATCGGGTGACAGGCGGACATTCCACTTCCCCAACCCGATCGCGGGGTCCGCGAGCGCCCGGTCCAGAATATGCCCCAAGGCCTCATCCGAAAGAGACTTCAGCACAATGACCAGGGAACGAGACAGAAGCGGTGAGATCACTTCAAATGAGGGATTCTCCGTGGTCGCACCGACCAGGATGACCGTGCCCCGTTCAACGTGAGGCAAAAAGGCATCCTGCTGCGCCTTGTTGAACCGATGGATCTCGTCGACGAACAGAATGGTCCGTTGGCCGTTGATCGCCTGGCGTTGCTCTGCTGTCTTGATAATGGCCCGCAGTTCTGGGACACCCCCTGTGACCGCCGAGAAGGGCACGAACTGCGCTTTGGTATGGCGTGCAACAAGATGCGCCAGCGTCGTCTTGCCAGAACCGGGCGGCCCCCAGAAAATAACCGAGGAGAGTTGGTCCGCCTCGATCGCCCGCCGCAATGGCCGGTCCGGCGCCGTGATCTCCTCTTGCCCCACGAAATCCGCAAACTCGCGCGGACGAAGACGCTCCGCCAACGGAGCCTCAACGGATATCCCTCCCCCGGGAGTACCAAACAAATCGGGAGCCTGATCGCGTGACGTAGTCATCCGAGTCCTCAAGAATGGCGTGAATTGTATACGCCGGGCTTGATGATCGCAAACGGACCATATTCTGAGCCGGCAAGAAACCAGTTCTGAAAGAGATGGGGTCATTGCTTGACCCTACTGACATGTTAGAAAAATGAATTGGGAGAATGGCGAAAAAGCCCGCCAGCAAGGCCGCAGCGAGTGAAGACCGGAAGCGTACCCTCTGGGGTACGTTGAGGATCTGAACGATGCGAGAACGACGCTGGAGGGGTTTTGCGCCGTTCTCCGCTAGTCGGAGTCGCCTACGCTGCCTCTGCGAATGAGCTTGAGGAACTCCAGCCTCGTCTGCGGCTGACTGCGGAAGGTGCCTAACATGGAGCTGCTGACTGCAACCGTGTTCTGTTTTTCGACACCCCGCATCATCATGCAGAGATGTCGCGCTTCGACGACCACGCCCACGCCACGCGCGTTGAGCTTCGACTTCAAAGTTTCGGCGATCTGGACGGTCAGACGTTCTTGGACTTGGAGCCGACGCGCAAAGGTATCCACGATGCGCGGAATCTTGCTGAGTCCCACCACTTTCTTATTGGGCAAATAGCCCACGTGGACTCTGCCATAGAAGGGCAGCAAGTGATGTTCACACATACTGTAAAAGTCGATGTCTTTCACAATGACCATCTCGTCGTATTCGATCGGAAAGAGGGCGCCGTTCAGGAGTTGATCGATGTTGCGGTGATAGCCCTGGGTCATGAAGGCGAGGGCCTTGGCCACTCGCTCGGGAGTCTTGAGGAGTCCGTCCCGGCCAGGCTTTTCACCGAGGGCCAGCAGCATCTCTGTGACCAGAGATTGCAGGACATCCACATCCGCAGCTCTCCCGTTCTTACTGACGCCTTCAAGCTCCTGCCGGCCCCGCCGCTTGATACCCTGCTTAGCCATGCTACTCCTCTCTAGACCGTAATGTTCAATGTTAAATGATGAATGTGGAATGTTGGGAGATCATCAAATCGTCAGACATTCTTCCGATTTCCGACAATTCTACATTCAACATTTATCATTCAACATTCCCATTGCCCCCCGCGTACTCGAAGTAATTGTCGCGGGTTTCAATCAGCCCGACCTTTTCCAGTTGCCCGGCAGGGAGGCACTTCACTAACAGATCCCAGATCAGCAACACCAGATTTTCTCCCGTCGTGGTGCATTCGGCAAACTCAGGGTCTTGATTGAGATCGTGATGGTCGAATCGCGTGATTACTTGTTGGGCCACAGTCCGATCCAGCCGATCGATGTCCACTCCTCCAGAGGCCGTAGTCGGAACCGTACTCTTCACCGTCACCAGCACAACATAATTATGGCCATGCCCATTGAGATTATTGCACTTCCCAAATGCAGCCAGATTTTCCTTGGGAGACAGATGATCCGTGTGCAGCCGGTGCGCCGCGCAGAACCGGTACCGCCTTGTCACGCTCGCCTGTGCCATAGTGAATTCCGCTTACATCCAGAATACAAAAATAGAGAAGCCAGGACCGCCGCTCAATTCGGACAATCCTGGCTCTCTGTCACTCGTTCAACTGATCAGCTTGCGCCACCGCAGCGCCGACGCCTTAGGCGCTGAAGGAGCTGCCACAACCGCACGTAGTCTTCGCTTGTGGGTTCTTAATCGAGAACCCGGACCCTTGGAGGCTGTCCACGTAATCCACTTCGGCTCCCTGCAAGAGAGGAGCGCTCTGCGAATCCATGATGACCTTGACGATACCCTTTTCCACCACGGTGTCGTCATCGCCCATCTTCGACTCGAAGGCCATCCCGTATTGATACCCGTGGCACCCGCCGCCCTTGACATAGACGCGCAGGCCGACAATGTCCTTCTCTTCCACCATCAATTCCTTGATCTTCTGTTCTGCAATCGCCGTAATCGTCAGCATCGTAATCCTCCTCCTGTGACCGGGCCGTCTTTCGAAGACTTGCCTGGGATGGTTTAGTGTAACATCTCTTTACTGAATTTCAATACCCTGGGACTCCGACTGCGGCATGGTGGGAGCAACCCACTTGCCCTTCGGCACCCGCACAACTACGTCTCCGAGCACTTTAGCCTGGCATCCAAGACGATGCCAGGGCTCACTGAGGGCTTCCCGATCGAGGAGATCCTGCTCATCGAAGTCGATCTCCGATAGATTCTCGGCGCCCATCTGTACTTCGACCCGACAGGTGGTGCAGGAAGCATTCCCGCCACAATCGTGATTCAACCGACACCCGAGCAGCTTCGACGCCTCCAACAGCGACGTATTGATCTCAACCTCTCCACTCCTGCCTTCAGGAAGAAGAAACGTTACATGCGGCATCGTCTGGTCACTTGTCATCAGTCATCGGTCATTCGCAGTCACATCACCGGTTCTTATTCGGTGAGTGACACCTGACTATTGACTCATGACTCCTTTCTTGTCACACCGCCACAGGCGCCGCCTGATAGGGGCAGCGCTGCAATCGGATATGTTCTTCAAACTCGTGACGGAACAATTTCATGCTGCTCTGCACCAACACGGCAGCCCCGGTCACCAGCGTGCAATAGCCCGTCCCCTTCACAAACCCACAGAGCTGAAGGAGACTCTCCAGATCTTTCTCCGTCCCCTCCCCCTGCTCAATCTTCGTCATCAGTGCAGCGAGATTGATGGTTCCCATTCGACAGGGTGGGCACTGCCCGCAACTCTCGACCTTGAAGAAATTGGAGAACTTGAGCGTCAGCGCCACCATGCAGGTCGCATCATCGACCACGATCACGCCGGCCGACCCAAGCCCCGTGCCGGCCTTCTTCAACGAATCGAAATCCATCGTCAAGTCGAGCTGATCGGCCGTAACCATCGAGAACGCCGGTCCACCGGGGAACACCGCCTTGATCTTACGCCCGCCCGGCACCCCCCCACCGCACTTGTCAACGAGCTCCCGAATCGTGATACCCATCGGCATCTCGTACACGCCGGGGCGATTCACGGAACCGCTCAGGGAAAACATCATCGTGCCAGGACACTTTTCTGTGCCGACCTGCGTAAACCAGGCCACGCCTTTCAGAAGAATCCGCGGAATGTTGCACAAGGTTTCGACATTGTTGACCAACGTCGGTTTCCCGTAAAGGCCGAAGTCCGTCGGGTAAAAAGGCGGCTTCTGTCTCGGCATCGCCGGGCGCCCTTGCATGGATTCGAGCATCGCGGTTTCCTCGCCGGCCACGTAACTCCCGTGGCCTTCGAACACTTGCAGATCGAGGTCCACGCCACTCCCCAGAATATTCTTGCCCAAGAACCCTTGTGCCTTCGCCTGCGCCAAGGCCTTTTTTAGATTTTCGCGTTCTTCATGGTACTCATGATTCACATAGATAAATGCCGCCTTCGCCTGCACCGTGTAGGCCCCAATCAGACAACCCTCGATGAGCTGGTGAGGCGCATGCTTGAGCAAGTACCGGTCTTTAAACGTCCCTGGCTCATGTTCACCGGCGTTACAGACAAAATAGTGTTCCTTCACCCTATGGTTGAGAACCTTTTCCCACTTGATGCCGGTGGGGAAGCCTGCACCCCCGCGCCCACGGAGCCCGGCTTTCTTCAGCTCATTGACGATATCGTTCGCGCTCAGCTCTTTGATACATTTCTTCCAGGCCTCGTAACCCCCGATCTTCCGGTAGGCTTCGATATCCCAGGGCGCGCCATCAAGCGTTTGGAGAACTCGTGGTTCAGTCGCAGTCGTCATGCGTCCTTCCCTGCCCATTTACTCAGAAAGTGGAACGATACTATAAGGTGCCTGGCCGGCATTCGTCAAGGCAATGCCACGATAATAGGCCTGAATCTCAAGGACTTAGGGCCACTGCCCTATGCAAAACTGGGCATATGGGCCAACCAACAGGATGCTGAAAAAGCCCGCCAGCTTCGTTCTCGCATCGTTCAGACCCTCAACGTACCCAGAGGGTACGCCTCGGCCCTTCACTCGCTGCGGCCTTGCTGAACGGACTTTTTGAGCATCCTGTATGCAGGCCGCCGAAGTTTATTCACCAAAATTACTCTTCGGCAGCTAAATTCCAGAGGATGAAAGCAGAGGCGGGTGATGAGATGACTGCCGGCGGGCCTTCCCGCCAGCAGTCGTATGCCATCTTACCTGAAGTGGCTGCCGGCTCCCATGAATAGCAGCATGGGAATCGACAACATAAAGTTGACCCGAGACGCGAGAAGCGCTGTCCGACCCCACTGGGCCATTTCAGGCGGCGCAGGAGTCCCCTGGGCTGCCGCCGTCACCGCCGCAATAATTCTCCGTTGGTTCGGCCAAATCACCGCGTGGACATTGGCCATCATGATGATACCCAATAACCCGCCGATTCCCAGCGCAATCGCGCCGGTTCCGCCTCTCTGATACATGTAGAGGTACAACACAATCCCGGCCAGCACCGTGACCGTCGCGCCATGACGGAACCAGTTCAACGCGGCAGGCATCAACTTGGGAATCACGATATTCTTGGTGGGACCGTCCAGGCTCTTCAAGAATGATGCATTGATCAGGTTGAAGAAATACAACAACCCGATCCAGACGATTCCAGCCAGAAAATGGGTCCAGCGTAACAGCAAACCAAACCAATCGGCATCACCGACCGCCGTGCCGGTCATAGCGAGATACCCCATGATCAACACCACTGCGAGCGCAAATCCTACGCCCATCGTCTGCATCGGACTCTCAAGAAATTTCATAGTTTCTCCTCATTTACTACGCTACCGGGCTATTTCTGTACTGTAGCCCTGCTCGGAATGTCAAGCAAGGAGCAGATCAGTCATAGGTCACTGGTCATTGGTCAATAGAGGGAAAGGGGGCTTACCCTTCCTGCCAGTGACTATTGACTACTGACCATTTCGTTACGCCATCAGCCGGTCGACTGCGATACAGAGTTCGCGCACCGCGCTGGCAGAGGCCGCTAATCCCGCCCGCTCCTCCGCCGTCAACTCATATTCGACGACCTGTTCCGCGCCGCCTCGGCCCAACTTGACCGGCACACCGACGACGACATCCTGCAATCCATATTCACCCTCGCAAAACACCGCACAGGGCATCACCCTCTTTTGGTCCTTCATGATCGCTTCGACCATATCGACAGCCGAGGCCGACGGGGCATAGAACGCGCTGCCCGTTTTCAGCAGGTCCACGATTTCGGCACCGCCCTCGCGTGTCCGCTTCACAATCGCCTCCAACCGGTCCTTCGACATCAGTTCTGAGATCGGTTTCCCCTTCACCGTCGTATAGCGAGACAGCGGCACCATCGTGTCGCCATGCCCCCCCAACACCATCGCAGCCACGTCATGACCCGGCACACTCAATTCAGCGGCGATGAAGGCACGCAGGCGGGCAGAGTCGAGCACTCCCGCCATACCCAAGACCTGCGACTTCGGC
>JAABQN010000080.1 GCA_011391455.1 Nitrospiraceae bacterium | reverse complement strand
CTATGGGTTCTTCAAGCGAGCCCGTCAGCCCAGCACCGTCTCGTCAGTCGAGGCAACCGACAACCATCCACCAACAACATAATCAGGCCTCATAAAAAAGCAGGAACACCTACCACATTTCGATCGGATCGACGTCGACATCGAACTTGATGGCTCGGCACAGGTAAGTCCGTTCCATCTCCTTGACTGTCATACGTACCGCTTCGAGACCCGCTTCCCGTTCGGACGATTTCACGAGGATTTGCCACCGATACCGCCCCCTGAGTCTCGGCACCGGAGAAGGGACCGGTCCCAGGACCGTAAGACGATCGGATCGACCGATCGATTGAGCCGTTGCAGAAACCTTTGCCGAGACCATCTGTCCAGCCACGGACGGTGAAGAGCAGGCGGTGAGTCGAGCAAACCAGGCCATGGCAGCATCGCGAACCATTTTCTCATTGGTTCCTGATGCGAGGAGGGCAATCAGATTCACCGAGGGCGGATACCCCAATGCAGCCCGCTGAGACAGTTCTTCCAAGAAAAAGATAGATTCGTCATTCTTCGCCACAGCCTGAATCGCATGATGGGATGACAGACAGGTCTGCATGATAACCTGACCGCCGGCTCCTGCCGGATCGGCGAGACTGACCGCGTCGAGGAGCATATGATAGGTACGCTCGGCGGATCGGAAATCCGGCACGCTGAGCCCTGCGTCCGCCTGCACAATCCCAACGAGGCCCATCGTCGGAAGAGGCCCGTGCCGCAGTAGCAATTGTGTTCCAACAATGATATCCCACTTCCCCTGCTCGATCCTCCTCCAGAGAGCTTCCGCCTGCGCTGGCCGCCGCATGGTATCTCCATCAAGCCGAATCACTGATGCATGAGGAAACAATCGCTTCGCATCTTCTTCTACCCGCTCTGTCCCTTCTCCAATCAACTGCATGCGAGGACCGGAACAGGAGCCGCAGGTCTCAGGGATAGGGGCAATGTCCCCGCAGTAGGAACAGGACAGGCGAGCTGCCTGCCGAGAGTACATCAACGCGACACGGCAGGCGGAACAGCGGGGAACCTGGCCGCAGTCCAGACAGACGAGGGCCCCGGCATAGCCCTTCCGGTTGAGAAACAACAGGACACCTGCCCGGCGACCGATCGCCTGCCCGATGGCTCGAACAAGCGGCTGGCTCAGCACCGTCCCGCGATCATAATCACGTAACTCAACGACCTGTATGTTCGGCCAGGCATCGGACGGCATGATGTTACGTAAAACGATTCCGCGTTGTTCCACTGCTGCCTTGGTCTCAAGGGAGGGATGGAACGAACTCAGCACCAGCACCGCCTGTTCGCGCTGCGCCCTCAACCAAGCCACTTCCCGTGCATGGTAGCGGGGTTCTTGCGGTTCTTTGAGCGCTGCATCGTCTTCTCCCTCGACCCAAATCGCCCCAATTGCTGTCAATGGAAGAAAAACGGTCGATCGGGTTCCCACGATCACACGAACAGCCTGCCGATGAATCTGATCCCACATCTCGGCTTTCAGCTGGTCTGAAAGACCGCTATGGAAACAGATCGGAGAGATACCCGTCTCATCATTACGGATCAAGCCGGCAACCCATTGGGCTCGTTCTGTTTCGCCAACAATGATGAGGACCGTTTGTCCACGGTCGAGCACTAGACGAATCGCCCGTTGCAACAGCTTCAATCGATCGGGCCAGGGAGCCTGTACCAGAACCTGCTTGGGTTCTTGGCCTCTTAGCGCCTTGAACAGTGGCTCCGCCCAAGACATTTCTGGGCCAGGAATCAGCGATGCAATGATGGCTGAATCGTCCTGGTACGCCAGTCTGTCTGAGTGGATGGGAGGCGCCATCATGGCCAATGGTAAGGCCTGGATTTCTACCACCCATCCACGGACCTTGAGATCGTGCAACAAATCGGCAGAACCTGGACTGCGGGATGACCGGCGAAGTCCTGACGGTTTTTTCCCAAGGCGCATGAGAAGTGCCCGCGCCTTCACCGAACAGGGCTCTCGAGCCGAAAGTGCGGCCCGCCCTTGCTCCGTCAGTTCGTAACGGCTGACCTGCGCTCGTGGTTTAGGTGCTGGAGGCAGCACCAACCTGAGACATTGTCCCCATGGAGCGACATACTGTTCGGCCACCTGCCGTGAGAGCTGGAACAGGTTCGAGGACACATCGGTTGCAGCCCCCTCCGAGAGCAACGAGTGAATCTCCCTGAGTCGTGTTCGATCAAGGCCCTGAGGAAGAGCCTGGGAGAGGGCAATGACCGCTCCTTGGAGAATCGACCGTCCGAAGGGCACGAGCACCCGATGTCCAATCCGTAGTGTGGGTCGGAGCGGCAGGGGCACGATGTAGGTGAACGGGCCTGCCAGATGTCGCGGGACAATGACATCTGCAAACAGAACCTCTGGCTCTGTACCTGGAGGGGCTATCAGCGACGAAACCATGCGGCATTGTAGCAGCACGGGAAAAGGGGGAACAACGAGGGAGAAAGAACGGAAACGTTCCGAAGCGGAATCGGTGAGGGTTGACGTTGAATCGTCAACCCTCGCACGATACTCGCTGGATTTACTGTGGAGGGACGACTGGAGCAGTGGGTTTCTGATCTGAACCGCTCTGGCCGCCTGAAGCCGGAATCGTTGCGGAAGCTGGATCATCGGAGGCGGATGGGGGCTTTACCTTGGACGACCCAGTTGGTATCGCTGGGATCGTCTGGTCCACTGCGAGGGCCGGATCTCCGCTTTCTGCTGAGCTGAGGCGAGACAAGCTGTAGCCCGTAGCGCCGGTCTCAGTCGGCTTCGCCGCCGGCCCAGACTGTTCACTGGGTGACTCGGGCGAATAGAGCACAATGTCCACACGACGGTTCTTCTCCCGACCCACTTCGGTCGCATTGCCGGCTATCGGCTTCGTATCGCCATAGCCAACCGACGACAGCTTCACCGAATCGATCCCGCCCTTCTCAATCAAGTAACGGAGGACAATGCCGGCCCGAGCTTTGGACAAATCCCAATTCGTCTGGTAGGTCGATTTCAGGGAAGGACCGATTTCCATGTTATCGGCATGGCCCTCGACTCGAATCAGCCGATCGCCGGCAGTGGTCCGCAGATACGCAATCAGTTCATCGAGCACCTGATAGCCCTCGGACTTGATCGTGGCTTCGCCCGACTCAAACCGAAGCTGCTTCATCAAATCACCGAGACTGATTCGGGTTTCGCCGGCGGCATTCTGAACCTGGAACTTGCTTGGAGGAGAAGCCACGGCAGGAGAGACATCCAGAGACTGTTGGGGTAATTGAGAAATCGGCATGGCCTCAGAGACAGGGGCATGAACCTGCACTCTGAAGCGATCGCCCTTCAGAATGCGGGAAATCGATTTTGTGATCAGCGCTGTGGCCGTTCGGTCTTCTATGGACAGGATTTTCAATTCGCCTACAACCCGTTTCGGAAGATTCCCTCCGGATCGAATCACGTCCATTCGGTCCCCAGGCCTGACTCCGTCTTCCCGCCCCCGGTCCAGGTACACGACATTTCTTTGCGCCACAAGATTCATAATTCCCATATTGGATTGGAACTCCACAACCCTTCCCTCTACATCGCCGGCAGAAGGCTGGTTAGCTGCTGTTCCCTCGTCAATCGGAGACACGAACTTCATCACCGGATCACCAGGCGATACAGGCCCATAGGCCCGTATGATCTGAACAGTGGTCAGATCCTTATCAACGTCAATCACCTCAACCACAGCGAGGCGATTGACCAAATGCCCCATGTATTGACCAGTCGTGGGATGGAATACCTTGTGCGATCGTCTGTAGATCGTGAACGGATCTCCAGGCGCGACATCGCCGGGATTCTTCAATCGGAGGTATAGAATATCCCTGCTGCCCAAAATCATGTGATCCCCGGTGGTCTGATTGTCACCGGTGATTACATTCACGAATCCATCTTGGGGAGTCGATCGCTGGATGGAGCCGGATGAATAGGCCAACGCTGGATCTCCGAATCGAACCGAGTTGAAGTCGTCTGCCGCCCTGGCCAGAGGAAGGAGCGGCGCGGCCAAGATCCAAACCATGAGAGCGATGACACATTTCATTGAATAATTAACCATGGTGATTGTCCTTCATGTAGTGCACATATTACTGTCAGCAACCATAGCAAATAGTCCTGCATTGTCAAGAATATTGAGGCCTTGTCCACATTGACCTGCCAATTCAACCGATGGTATGGTGACCCGGAAAGTGACTTCTCGCAGAGGGGGAATCAATATCATGCCGCCTGACAAGTCCCCGGCCAGCGATGCCCAACGCCAAGGTCGCCCTCGCATCGAGACCCAGATTCACCGACGCAAGAAAGCCAAGGCTTTCTCGGCCTTGGAGCCTGAATGGGATCAAATTGACCAACTATCACCCTCCCATCTGCGCATGCCATCAGATCGCATGTCACCCACCCCACCCAATAGAGCGAAGAGCCCCTCATAAATACGCCGCCCTGGCAACACCTCTCAACGAAACAAAGCCTAGGACTTTCGGGTCGGTTCCACAGGGCTTTTGAACGCTTGCTATCCCCGTAATCCAACGTCTACACTCCAACTACCCTTGCATCTTAAGCTGTTGAAAGGTTAGCCCTATGAGCGGCTCTGAGTTACTTATTGAGTATCTAACCAGATACTTTCCGATTATGTTTTTCATTGTCTTAGCGCTGGTGTTCGGCATATGGACGCTGGTCGTCAGTTCTTTGCTCCAGCCGAAATATCCTGAGCCGGAGAAGCTCTCAGTCTATGAATGCGGATCGGAACCGTTCTCGGACGCTCGGATGCCTTTCCCTGTTCGATATTACATTTTCGCGATGCTCTTCGTTATTTTCGATATCGAGGTCATCTTCCTGTACCCATGGGCCGTAGTTTTCACCAAAATCGAGTTAATCGGGTTGATTGAAATGCTAGTCTTCATCGGATTGTTTTTAGTGGCCTATATCTATGCTTGGCGCAAGGGGGCCCTGGAATGGGACTAATCCAAATTGGTCGTCATGATAAGGATGGCACGCCGGACATCATAACCACGACGATAGAAAAAGCCGTCAACTGGGGTCGCAAGGGGTCACTGTGGCCCATGACATTCGGCCTGGCCTGCTGCGCGATTGAAATGATTGCCGCAGTCTCGTCACGGTACGATATGGACCGCTATGGCGCCGGTGTGTTCCGGGCCTCACCACGCCAGTCCGATTTGATGATTGTGGCTGGTACCGTCTGCCGACGGATGGCCCCCGTCATCCGAAAACTATACGATCAGATGCCTGAACCAAAATATGTCATTGCCATGGGATCTTGCGCAACATCAGGAAATATCTATGACAGTTATAGCGTCGTCCAAGGGGTCGACCGCTTTGTGCCGGTCGATATCTATGTGCCTGGGTGCCCTCCGACACCGGAAGCGCTCTTCGACGGCATCCTCAAGTTGCAAGAACGAATCATGCTGAAACGCGTGTTTCTGAAACAGCCGGATCAGGTCAAGCCCAGCCTTAAGATATAGGTCTCAATCGATGTCATTGCAGGAACTGGCCAACCGGCTCCAAGAAGATTTTGCCACCGGCCTCATCAAAGCCGTCGAATGGCGCGGGGAGCTTGCGGTAACCGTGATGCGGGATCGGCTCCATGAGATCGCGCAATTCCTTCACGACGACCCGGCTATGGACTTCGACTACATCGTGCACGTGAGTTCGGTCGACTGGCCCGACGACGAAGAACGGTTTGAAGTGGTGTACGAGTTCTATTCGATCCGGAAACGTCACCGCATCCGGCTCAAGACCAGGGTGTCGGAGTCGGACTGCATCGTGGATTCCCTAACGGATCTCTGGAAAGGCGCGGATTTCATGGAGCGCGAAGTCTACGACATGATGGGAATCCGTTTCCGAAATCATCCGGATCTTCGTCGAATCCTCCTGCCGGATGACTATACCGAAGGCTATCCGTTGCGAAAAGACTTTCCGCTCCGTGGCAAGGGCTGGCGCGACACATTCGAGTTCCTGGACGAAACGGCCCGGTAGGACGAACAATGGCCTTTGAAGATCAACGAACAACCGTCTACAAGCTCGATCCGGCCCATCCGGGAAGTGAAACTCTCCCGACCCTGCGCTCGGAGGAGCTCCTGCTCAACATGGGGCCCCAGCACCCCGCCACCCATGGGGTGCTGAAAGTGATCCTCGAATTGGAAGGAGAACGCCTCGTCAAATCTACTCCCGTGTTGGGATATCTCCATCGCGGTGTGGAGAAGCTCGCGGAAGACGGCACCTATCACCAATTTATTCCCCATACCGACCGGCTCGATTATGTCTGCGCAATGTACAACAATTTCGCCTATTGCCGCGCGGTCGAAAAGCTGATGAATATCACCCTGCCGGACCGTGCAGAGTATCTACGCACGATCGTGGCGGAGGTTCAACGGATCATAGGCCATCAGTTTTGGCTCGGTACCCAGGCGCTCGATATCGGAGCCATGGGCGTCTTTTTCTATTGCTTCCGGGATCGTGAAATTTTGATGGATTGGTTCGACGAACTCTGCGGTGCGCGCCTCACCACCAGCTGGTATCGCATCGGCGGCGTCGAGCGGGACTTCACGCCCTCACTGCTCGATAAACTGAAGCAGTTTCTGGACTACTTCCCTCCAAAAATCGACGAGTATGTGGTCTTCCTGGAGAAGAACCGGATTTGGGTTGGACGGACCAAGGGAGTGGCTATCATCTCGGCGGAAGACGCCGTGAGCTTCGGTCTCAGTGGGCCGACACTCCGCGGCTCGGGCGTTGACTACGACCTTCGTAAAGCCGAACCCTATTCAGCCTATCCGAAATGCGAATTCAGTGTGCCTCTCGGCAAAAACGGCGACACCTACGATCGGTATTGGATCCGCGTCCAAGAGCTCTATGAAAGCGTGAAAATTATCCGACAATGCCTGGAGCAGATGCAGGACGGCCCGATCATGGCCGATGTGCCCAGCGTCACGCTGCCGCCGAAGCAACGAGTTTTTACGAATCTAGAGTCCATGATTCAGCAATTCAAGCTCTTCTCTCAGGGCTTCGACGCTCCTCCTGGAGAGATCTATTGCGGGACCGAAGCGCACAAGGGGGAACTGGGATTCTACATCGTCAGCACAGGCGGCGGGAAACCCTACCGTTTAAAAATTCGCGCCCCCTCGTTTATCCATATGGGCGCATTTGACCATATGTCGAGAGGCTACATGATCGCCGACGCAGTCACGATCTTCGGGACTTACGACATTGTGATGGGGGAATGTGACCGGTAGCAGAAAATTTTCAATGCTAAATGTTCAATTCTGAATGGTGGGACGGTTTTTCAATTCAACATTTGAAAATTGAGCATTCAACATTCGGAGCACTATGGGACTGAAGCCGGCGACCAATCCTGATGTAGAAGCAGCCACGATCGAACTGTCGATCGACGGGAAATCCGTCACGGCAAAGAGCGGGGTTTCGCTCTACGACGTGATATCGAGCACGGGCAAGATCATCCCGGCCATGTGCTACCACTACACCTTCGATCCCTTCGGTTCCTGTGGCATGTGTTTGGTCATGCAGGAGGGCAAAAAAGCGCCCGTCCGTTCCTGCACCGCCAAAGCGGCGGCCGGCATGATCATCAAAACCGAAGGAGACGAACTCTTCCAAGCCCGGAAAAAGGCAGTGGAAAAACATCTCTCGGTTCATCCGCTCGACTGCCCGGTTTGTGACGCCGACGGCCATTGTGAGCTGCAAGATATGGCCTTCCGGCACGGGGTCACGAACCTCGCTAACGCAAAACAGAAATTTATTCCGGAAGATACGCGCAGCCCGGTGCTCGACTTTAACATGAACCGCTGCATCGCCTGCGCGGAATGCATCAACGTCTGTAAAGACGTGCTGATGATCGACGCGCTTCAATTCATGAAGAAGGGCGGGTTCAATCAAGTTGTGCCGAAGGGAGATTTCGCGCTGTCCTGCGAGTTCTGTGGGGACTGCCTTGCCGTCTGTCCGGTCGGCGCCATCACGAACAAGTTTTCTAAATATTTATACAAGCCGTGGCAGATGAAGAAAACCACGACGACCTGTAACTACTGCGGGGACGGCTGTCAAATGTACCTTGAGACTAAGGATGCTGAAGTCGTCCGCGTCACCTCGCCTCTGTCCTGGAAAAATAAATGGGGCGACCGGGCCGACACGGCCAAAGGGCATGGCGGGCTCTGCGTGCGGGGACGATTTGGATTCGAGTACATCGATAGCGCCGCACGTCTGAAGCAACCACTCCTTCGCAAGGGCAATCAGCTCGTCGAAACCCCCTGGCTCGAAGCCATGCACCAGGTGGTTGATCAGTTTTCAGAAATCCGGCGCAAGCACGGACCAGACGCGATTGCCGGCCTGATCACCGCCCGCTGTACCAACGAAGAGCTGTATCTCTTCCAGAAACTCATGCGC
>JAABQN010000079.1 GCA_011391455.1 Nitrospiraceae bacterium | reverse complement strand
CTCGCTGCTCCGCTGACCAAAGGAACCAAAGTTACATCCAGCCGTGACCTCTTCACCCATTACCATCCAACCTTGCGTGACCTGCGTCACGAAATCTTCAAAGTTGTGTTGCTGGATGCCAAGCATGCCATCATGCGTGACGCCACGGTATCGGAAGGCAGCTTAACTCTCAGTATTGTCCATCCACGTGAAGTCTTCACCCTCGCGGTACGGGAATCTGCGGCGGCAGTAATCTTCCTGCACAACCATCCCAGTGGCGATCCAACACCTAGCCCGGAAGATCGTGCGTTAACGGCGCGTTTGGTGTCGGCAGGGGAGGTCCTTGGCATTCGGGTTCTTGATCATCTCGTTATCGGCGATGGACGCTATGTCAGCTTTGCCGATCAAGGGTGGCTGACAAACCATGGCACCGACGCGTGAGCGAAAGGAGAGTCGTAGCGATGTAAGAGGCCTGGTTTATTTGGTTTGTTTAGGTTGTCTTGTTTATTTGGTTGAACCAGACGAACCGGATCAACCAGATAAACCAAACGAACCAAACAGACCAAATGAACAAAAAGGAGGATCCCATGAGCGAACCACACAGAGAGTCACTCAGAAATGTGGTCTTGATCTCCGGTGCCGGCACCGGGAAGACGTCACTGGCTGAGGCTATGCTCTTCGCCGCCGGCGCCGTTCCCCACCTCGGGTCAGTCGTACAAGGTACGACCACCTCTGACTTCGAGCC
>JAABQN010000078.1 GCA_011391455.1 Nitrospiraceae bacterium | reverse complement strand
CACCGGCGCAGTTCCGTCAGTACCAGTCTCCTCCGTTATTCCTGGAATCACACCACCATCAACCTCGTCGATCCCCCTGGCGCATTGAGCTTACTCGGGGAGACGGCTATGGCATTGCGCGCGGTGGACTCGGTAATCCTGGTCGTAGGCGCCTCGTCGGGAATCCGGAGCGAACTCGTTAAAATCTGGTCGCGCATCACAGCGCTCGGCTTGCCCTGTCTGCTGTTCCTCAACGAATTGGAGAAAGCCGGCGCTTCCCTTGATGAGGGTATCGCGATGTGTCAACGCGATCTGGGGATTGTGCCATTACCGATGTCATTGCCCTATCGCAGCGGCGCCCAGCTCGCCGGCGTGCTGGATCTTGTTCAACAAACCCTCATCACTTCACGCAAGGAGACCCCCACGGTTCAGCAGTTGCCGATTCCAGAAAATGAGCGGCCTGCTGCGGGGGATGCACGTAAATACATTCACGAGGAGGTGGCTGAGCGTGATGACCGGCTATTGGAACAGTATCTTGCTGCTGGTGAGCTGATGCAGGAGGAGTTGATGACCGGATTGCGCCTTGCTGTCCAGGCCCGCACGATTGTCCCGCTCTACAGCGGTTCCGCGATCGAAAATATCGGGATCGTTCCACTCCTCAATGCCCTCGTCGACTTGTTGCCATCGCCGATGGACCGGGCGTCGAAGGCGCCGTTGGAAGGGGCGCATGCAGATACAGGCGAGACGGTGAGGCGCCGGGCTCTTGTAGAAGACCCGTTTTCCGGGATCGTCTTCAAGACGCTGATCGACCCGTTCGTCGGGCGACTGTCATTTTTACGAGTTTTATCGGGAGTTCTCCATGCAGACTCGACTGTCTTCAACAGTTCTCGGGGCACCAAAGAAAAAAGTGGGCATCTCTACGCCGTGTTGGGGAAGAAGCATACGGCCCTGTCTTCAGCCGGAGCAGGCGACATCGTGGCAATCGGGAAACTCAAGGATACACAAACCGGCGACACTCTCTGCGATGAACATGCTCCCATCCGTTATCCAAAAACGGCGCTTCCGCGGCCTGTACTGTCCTTTGCCATCGAGCCGAAGTCCAGCGCCGATATCGAAAGAATTAGTCTCGGTCTGCATAAATTGATCGAAGAAGATCCAACGCTCGAATTTTCACGGCATGCCGATACAAAGGAAATGGTGTTAAGCGGGATGGGCCAGTGGCACATCGATCTTGCGCTTGAAAAATTGCGCCGCAAATACGGTGCTGAAGTGGTGCTGCATACGCCCAAGATTCCGTACCGCGAAACCATTCGCAGTACGGCACAGGCGCAGGGGAAATATAAAAAGCAAACCGGTGGGCATGGCCAGTATGGCGATTGTTGGCTGGAGCTCGCGCCTCTGCCACGCGGTGAGGGATTCCACTTTGAGAATAAAGTGGTCGGCGGAGCGATCCCGCGCAACTTTATTCCCGCCGTGGAAAAGGGAGTGGTCGAAGCCATGCACCATGGAGGCCTGGCAGGGTTTCCCGTCGTCGATTGCCGGGTTGCCGTATTCGACGGGTCGTACCATGCGGTCGACTCATCGGAGATGGCGTTCAAGGTCGCGGCGTCAATGGGGTTTAAGAAAGCGTTGGAAGCGGCTCATCCCATCCTCTTAGAGCCGATCATGACAGTGGAGGTTGAGGCTCCGGCGGATCACATTGGAGGTGTGATTGGGGACTTGAATGCGCGCCGAGGGCGAATTCTCCATGTGGAGGCAAAAGATCTGACGGAACAGATCACAGCGCTTGTTCCAATGGCGGAGCTCCTCACGTATGCCACGATGCTGAACTCGATCACAGCAGGGCGCGGCAGCTATGCAATGGAATTTGCGCGATATGACGAAGTGCCGCGCGAGCTTGCAGTGCGAATCGTTGTGGCGAATAAAGTGGAGGCACATGCGGGAGCGCATTGAACGAACATCTGGTCTGTTCAGTCTGTCTGGTCTATTCGGTCTATCTCGTGTGTTTGGTTCAACGAAACTAACCAGATAGACCAGACCAACCAGACAGACCGGGCTAGTCTGTCGATTTGAGCACCACGTAGAACGCGCGGGTTTCTCTCAGCACACGGAGCAGGATGGTCTCGCCCCGCCGGACTTTGGAGATCGCACTGCTGAATTCTCCGACCGATCCCACGTCGACACGATTCACTTCCTTGATGAGATCACCTTCGTGAAGGCCTTCTGATTGGGCGAGGCTTCCAGGCTCCACTTTGCTAATGAGCGCGCCCCGGCTTTCCTGCAGTTTGAATTTATCGGCAAGACCAGGCGTAAGATTTTGCACATCGAATCCCAGTTTGACTTCAGCGCGTGGCTGAGGGAGCGAGGCGATCACGGCTTGCTCAGGGCGTTCTCTGAGGGAGACGTCCAGCACCAGACGCTGCTGATCTCGGACGATCTCAACTTTTGCCGTCGAGCCAGGGAGCAATCCCGCTACGACGCGAGAGAGGCGGTTCGGCGTGTCGATCATAATGCCGTCGATATGGGTCAAGATGTCGCCGGGTTTGATGCCGGCTGCCGCCGCTGGATCTCTTTCAAAGACTTCATTGACCAGCACCCCTTCGCCCTCCTTGACGCCGAACTTGCTGGCCAATTCCACCGTGAGCGGTTGGATGCCGACACCTAGCCAACCCCTGGTTACCCGTCCCTGCGTCAGCAATTGTTGAATCACTTGCTTGGCCATGTTGGAGGGAATCGCAAAACCGATTCCTTGGGCGAAGTTAATGATGGCGGTATTGATACCGATGATTTCCCCGCGCAGATTGAAGAGCGGGCCTCCCGAGTTGCCGGGATTGATCGACGCGTCCGTCTGAATGAAGTTTTCGTAGCGCGAGAGATTGATGTTCTCCCGGCCGATCCCGCTCACAACGCCGAGCGTGACTGTCCGATCGAGTCCGAACGGACTTCCCACGGCGAGCACCCATTGGCCAACTCGCACGGCCGATGAATCCCCGAATCTTGCGCTTGGAAATGGATGGTCAGCGCTTACCTTGAGGAGGGCTAAGTCGGTATCGAGATCCTTCCCGACAACCTGCGCAATCAGCTTCGACTTATCAGAAAAGCGAACCTCGATTTCCGTTGCATCGCCGATGACATGGTTGTTCGTGATGATGTATCCGTCAGGATCGATGATGATGCCTGAACCTGATGCTACAGCATTGGGAGCCCGTTCCTGCGAAAGCGCAAGCCCTCGCCCTGGTCCGGACAGGGGAATGAGATTCACGACAGAGGGTTTTGCCGATTCGGCCAGGTCAGTGATGACAGTTTGAATTTCTTCCAGCAGGCGGAGGCCCGGTGAGTCGTTGGATTTGAGTGCGGCTGGTTCAGTGGCGGCGACCGAGTGGATATCAAGCAAGGCTAAGAACGCGAGGCTGATAAGGATTGGTAACATGCGAGTCATCCTGTACCCTCTCACGGAGTGGCGCGCGACAAGCGCGACACAAAGTTCTGAGTTCTAAGTTCCAATAACCTCGAACTTCGGACCTCGAACCATCGTCCGTCCTGCCCGTTCCGCTTTTTCCGTCCGCCTCTCACCCAGAACCAAAAACTCAAAACTCAGAACTCAAAACACTCATTTAGCCCGGCTTGGCGCTCCGAGCTTGGGTAAATTCTGAGGCAAACAGCGCGAGATCCTCCTGCAATCCGATCATGACCAGGACATCGTCGGTGCGAAGTGCCAGGGCATTGTCTGGTGGTACCAGAAATGGCCCACGCAGGACCGTGACGAGACGAACCGATGCAGGCAATATTATCTCCGCAAATGTCCTCCCAACGATCGGTGATCCTTGGACGATATGGAACCGTTCGATGGCCGCCGCGCGAAGACTCAAATCCTGTTGCAGGGTGAGGAGCTCGTGGTGGATCGTTTCCAATTTGATCTCACGTATTTGGCTGTCGACGCTGAGCAGCGCTCGTTTAAAATGCTGCACGCGGTCGCCAGCCTGACTGAGAAAATCTGCCAACTGATTAGAGGACACAATTGACTCATGGCTGAACGGTGGGCGTTTCGCACAGAGCGCAGCAATTTGACGTCCGAGTTCTCCGTGAACCTGTTCGATCTGATTGAGCAAACTCGACGCCTGGCTGTGCAATCGGAAGACTTGGGCTTTGCGGTTAGCACGTTCGGCAATGGCAAGAACGGTTTCATGGATTGCAGTGCCGGTGATCGACAGTTCTTGTTGTATGCGTCCGAGCAGTTCAAGTGACATAAATCAAGAACCTCTTATGTCCGATAAGAACGATTATGTAAACTCATAGGTAAATCACGCACGGTGACCCACACTACCCTCGTAGGCCGAAGATTTCAACGGAGAGAAGGATATCTGCTGGTCAAATCTCAGACATCACAGAGAAGTCACTGCAAATTGTCGAGTGGATTACGGCTAGGTCAAACCGACGCTCAGATAATTGTATAGAAAAACTTTGGGCGAAGCATAGTATTGAAAGAATCTGACTTAGCAAAATGTGTCAGGAATCCGAAAATCCATATTCGTCATGAAGTTTCTGTGCCGGTCTTGTAACGCAATGAACACGTTAGTTTAATTCTAAAATATCATGTGTTAGATGACTTATTTAGATAGTAGGCATATACCACTTTTACCCCGTGACGCAGCGCCTTTTCTTACTGTAGAGCCATTCTGAAGCGAGTGCAGCCTGGCATAGAACCCCGTCATGCGCAGCAACTTTTCATGTGAGCCATGTTCGACCATCTCGCATTTCTCATTCACGTAAATCCGTTGCGCCGGTCGCACCGTACTTGATCGATGGGCAATCACAAAGACAGGAAAGGGGTCCCAGGAAGCGAGGCCCACTCGGACTTGCGCAGGTCGGCCTTCATCCCGAGGTGTTTCGTCGCACGAAGGAGGTCCGTATCGGAGACACATTGCCCCACCCGATCCTGTCCGCAGAGTTTCGCATTAGACTGCCATGCAAAGTTCGAAGGGTGTGTTTCGAGTTTAGCGATTCACGCTTAACCCTGCCAGCTCGCGGCCAAAACGGTCTGCACTTGCTGAGGTTGTTGATCGATCGCCTGATCCCAGGTAAGGCCGGTCTGTTGTGTGAATCCGGCCATTGCTTGAATCAATTGATCGACTTGTGATCTCAGGAGCGTTTGGCCATTGCCGGCCTCAATGGTCTCCGTCCGATTGACCGTGCCGACATACCAATTCTGCACCGTGATGTGATCGGATGATCCGTGAATCGTCACACGCAGGTTGTTGACTTGGCGGCTGACGACAAGATCGAGCGGAGTGATCCCAGCATCGTAGAGGATCTTATCGTCCGTCCCGCTGTTGTCCTGCACCAGATCCTGCCCGTCGCCGCGGCCAAACTGGAAGATATCGTTGCCACTGCCGCCATTTACGGTGTCGTTCCCCAGACCGCCACGAAGGGTATCGTTCCCATTGGCGCCGCTGAGTGTATTGTTCGCGCTGTTGCCGGTCATCGTATTGTTCAAGCTATTGCCGGTGCCGTTGACGGCTGCCGTGCCGGTCAGCGTCAGGTTCTCGACGTTGGTGGCCAGAGTATAGGTCACGGAACTTCGCACGAGGTCCGTGCCGTTGTTCGCCAACTCGATCACGGTATCGCCCGTGCTGTCCACGAGATAGGTATCGTTGCCATCGAGTCCAGCCAGGATATCGGCTCCGGTCCCGCCATCAAGGACGTTCGCAGCATTGTTGCCGGTGACTACATTGTTCAGGCTGTTACCCGTGCCATTGATGGCAACACTGCCCGTCAGGCCCAGGAGTTCAATGTTCGCGCTGAGCGTCGTGGTCACATCGCTGAGCACGATATCCGTTCCGGCCGCGGAGCCTTCGACGACCGTATCGCCCGTGCCAATGACATAGACATCGTTCCCAGCCCCGCCGGTCATTGTGTCCGATCCTGGGCCACCATCTAATAGATCGTTGCCCGCCCCGCCGATGAGGGTGTCGTTGCCGGACAGCCCACGCAACACATCGTCGCCGGCCAGTCCGTCCAGCAGGTCATTGCCGCTCGTGCCGATCACAGTATCGTTCCCGGCAGTCCCGCCGCTGGGGGCGATGGTCAACGTCAAGATGTCTGACGCACTCAGGTTGCCGGTATCGGTAGCCGTCAGTCGCACATCAATCTGGCCCACGTCGGTGCCTTGAGGGGTGCCGCTGAAGGTCCGGGTCGTGGGATTGAAGCTGAGCCAAGTTGGCAAGCTTGTTCCATTGGCGAGAGTCGCGCTGTACAGCAGCGTGTCGCTCGCATCCACATCGGCAAAGGTACCGAGTGGGACAATGAAGCTGAAGGCCACGGCTTCCTGCGTGTTCTGATCGACCAGTGGATTTGCCACCGTTGGCGCCTCATTCACGTTTGTCACGGTGAGGGTAAAGACATCGGACACGGTCAGGTTATCCTGATCCGTGGCGATAACACGAAGATCAAGGCTGCCCACCTGCGCGTCATCCGGTGTACCGCTAAATGTGGCTGTCACGGCATCGAAGGTCAGCCAGGTCGGCAACGCCGTGCCATCGGCGAGGCTGGCGCTCAGTGTCAGGACATCGCCGGCATCCTCATCGGCAAACGTATTCGCAGGCAGGACGACACTGAACAGCGCATCCTCCGGCACCGTCTGATCCGCGAGCGGAGTGGCTACCGTTGGCTCATGGTTGACGGTGGGTGACAAGAGATCGACCAGATTCGTCGTGCTGCCATCGGCAAAGATAATCGTCTCAACGACCAGTGAACCGTTGGTCCCGGTCGGATCGAAGTTCAGCAGCCGCAAGGCATCCCCACCAGAACCGATGGAAATGGTCAGCACATTTCCCTCTTGGGTCGCGTGGAGGTCTGCCACAGAGATGTCTGGAGCAAACTCAATGCGATTCCCCTCTTCAGAAAGCGCGGTGTCCTCAATCGTCTCGACCCCATTGCCGAGTTCGAAGTAGTAGGTGTCGTGGCCTGGTCCTCCATTGAGGAGATCCGCTCCGGCATCGCCCCAGAGGATATCGTTCCCCCCCAGCCCAAACAGCGAATCGTTCAGGGGGGTGCCGGACAAGTTGTCATTGAAAGCTGTTCCAACTCGTGTGATGCCCGTCGCACGGCTCATGATTTCGGACGTATCCCATGTGGTGCCATCGGAAAACGTGAGCTGGTACGCTCGATAATCTGGATCGTCAAGGTAGGAGTCCAACGTGAGTTGATCGCTGGTTCCATTGATGTGAAGAATAAGATTTCCGCTCGTGGTGCCTTGTACGGTGAGATCAGAGGGTGTGATTGAGGCGGAGAATTGGATGGTGTTGAGATCGCTCCCGACCCAATTGCCATCTTCCAGAACGTCGGCGCCATCTCCTCGAGTAAAGAGATAGGTGTCAGACCCATCGCCGCCGAGGAGGGTATCGTTCCCTGTGCCGCCATTGAGCAGGTCGTCGCCCCCAAAACTCTCCAACCAGTCGTTCCCGCCGAGCCCCTGAATCCAATTGGCACGGGCGTTCCCACGAAGGATGTCCGCCGCTTCGGTGCCGATGAGATCCGTGATCTGGCTGGTCATGACATTGGTAATGGCCGCGGGGTCCCACACAGTGCCATCGGCGAACTGGATCTGCTCAAGTTGATACGTCGGGAGAACCCGACCTTGAAAGTTCAAGAATTGCACGAAGACTGAGGCAAAGTGCGACTGCACGGTCAGCTGATCCGTCGTGCCTTCGAATCCGAGAATCAAGTCGTCACCGACGCGCTGGAGGAGCACCTCACTGGGCAAGAC